>JAUVIG010000281.1 GCA_030592825.1 Chlorobiota bacterium
CTTCTTTAACTTCTTCTTTAACTTCTTCCTTAACTACTTCTTTAACTTCTTCCTTAACTTCTTCTTTAACTTCTTCTGAAGTTTTTAACTCGTCTTGATTTTCAATAACGGGTTCTTGTTTTTTTTTGTTTTCGTTTACTTTTTCGCTCATTTTAGTTTAAAAATTAATAAGTTAGACATTATATTATAGATAAATTTAAGACAGCAAAAATAAAATTTTAATTTATATAAAAAACAAATAACCGGAATTTTATTAAATTTTACAGATTAAATAGGCTAAATCTCATTTTGGGGTGCTTAATTGAATTTTTTTGATAATTTTGTTTATGCAAAAACAGCAAAGATTTAATATGCAAAATCTTCAATCAAAAATACCAAAGATCTTTTATTCTGAAGAAACGGAAGGTTTGCACAAAACATGTATAATGTGTGATGATCTGATCCTGAAATATGAGCAAGGATATATTATCGAAAAAGCTTTTAAAAGAAACGAAAAATCTAATAAATTTGATGTGATTTTTGAATATGCTTTATGTACAGAATGTCAACAAAGTTTATCCAAAGAAATGTCTCATAAGAGTATGAGAAATATTCAACAATATTTCCTTAAATATAAAAGTAATATATCCGGTTTAAACAGTTCTGAATCTAATATTAGTAAAAGATTATCGAATTGTATGATAACAAATATTGATGTTAACAAGATGGATGAGTATCAAATTGCCGGACAATTTTATAAAAATTCAATGATTGTATTCGATGCGTTTCCTTTTGCCGTAGGAGAAATTGCTATAAATGAGATACAAGAAATGTTATCAGAGAAAACAAGAGGTTTTTCCGATAAATTTAAAGACTTAATATTACCACCCAATGTCAGAGACAAAATTCCGGACGATCGCTTAGTTTTTTTCTAAATTAATAACAAGCCAAAAAAAATATTAAAAAATATTTATTAACAATTAAATTAACAATTTTAGTAAACTTTATAATACAATTTAGGTTATAGTCTTTACTTTTTTTCTTCGGAATTATACATTTTTCATGTAATGCATAATTTACGCAGAACCTTTGTAATAGTATGTTTTGGCATATTGGTATAACTTTTGCAATATTGATTATAGAAAAATCAAACAATAATTAAATCAAACAAAGGAGGAAATTAAAATGAAAAAATTATTTTTATTAATCGGATCAGCACTATTAATTTTGAGTTCGTGTACAACAACTCGAGTAGTGCATCATTATGACGATGCATATCCTTCTTCAAAAACTACTACTGTAGTAGTAACGGATAACAATGATAATAACGTTGTTACTGATAATAATGAAGAAGGTGTGTATGACAATTATGCAGATGAATCTTACGCTGATAATAATGTAACTGTTTATACAGATGATAATGACGGAGATGTTACTTATATTATCGAAAATGACGGAGACAGTGATGTTGACGTCTATATTATTAACGATTACCCCTCATATTCTTCAAGGATAAGACGTTTTCACGGTAATACATATATAATGACTGACTATTATAATGATTATTATCATTACGGTGGTTGGGGATATTCTTATTATTATTATCCGAGTTATTATTATGATTATTATCCGTACAGTTATCGCAGGTACAGACCATATTATTACGGATGGCATCGACCTTATTATTACGGATGGGGATACGGCGGTTATTGGAACGGATATCATAACGGCTATTGGAATGGTTATTATGACGGCTATTATGGTTATGGAGGTGATTATAACTACGGTTATAACTACAATAATAATTATGCTTACGGAAACAGATACAGAACAGGTTCGGGTGAAAGGAACAGCGGCACAAGAAATAATGCTGTCAGAAATAATACAGGTTCAAATACAAATACAGGAACTACTACCGGAAGAAATAATACAGTAAGAAATAATACTAACAAAACTACTACCGGAAGAAATAATACTGTAAACAGATCGAACGTTAATACTACTACAAATGCAAACAGAAACGATACAAGAGTAAACAGCAATAATAATGCAAACAGAAACGATTCAAGAGTAAACAGTAATAATAATGTAAACAAAAACGATTCAAGAGTAAATTCCGGAAATACCAGCAGAAATAATACCGACAATAATTCTTCGAATTCAAATTATGATGTCAGAACTAATACCGGTAATAATACGACTGTAAGAAGAAGTTCAAACAATACAAGTAATTCATATAATCGTACATCAACTAATACGAACAGAAATTCAAACACAAATACCGGAAACAGATATAATAATACAAATTCAAATAATAACAGCAACTCGAATTATAACAGAAACAGTAATACTAATTCGAACAGGTCAAATTATAATAAACCGAATAATAATTCGAGATCAAATTATAATAACTCGAACAGATCGAATAATACTAATTCTAACAGATCAAATAATTCTAACAGCTCGTATTCAAAACCGCATAGTAACAGCAGTTCTAATTACAGCAGCAACAGAAGTTCCGGTAACAAATCAAGTTATAACAAAAGCAACAATAACAACAACAACAACAGAAGTAGTAACACTAACAACAATAACAGATCAAGTTATAACAAAAGCAAAAGCAACAGTAACAAAAGCAACAGTAACAGATCAAGTTACAACAGCGGAAGCAATCGCAGCAGCAGCAGCAACAGTAATCGTTCAAGCTACAGCAGCGGAAGCGGCAGCAGCAGATCAAGCAGCAGCAGCAGTTCCGGAAGTTCATCATCAAGATCAAGTTCTTCTCGCTCAGGCAGACGTTAAAATTTAAATAATAAGTATCAAGCCTTTAACGGCTTGATACTTTATTAGAGTTTTGATAAATCAAAGCCCGTTGGGAAAATAGTATCAATATTAAACCTTAAAACAAATATTATGTATAATAAATTAATAATAACAATATCATTAATTATAATGAGTGTGATTTACACATTCTCTCAAAATCATATTGAAGCCTTAAGATACAGCCAACAATTTTATTCGGTTACGGCAAAATCTGATGCTATGGGAAATGCATTGTCTGCAGTTGGTGCTGATATGTCATCACTAACAATAAATCCTGCAGGTATTGCTGTCTTTAAGACTTCTCAATTTACATTTACACCAAATTTTATAATAAGTAATACTGAAGGGTCTTTTTCAGGTAATATTAGAAACGAGTCAAGATTCGGAATGAATATTTCAAATATCGGTTATGTAGGTGTTATGGAATTATCAGGTCTCGTAAAATCTGTTAATTTCGGAATGTCATATAATGCAACAAACGATTTTAGACAAGTAACTATTGTTTCAGCAGATAATCAACAAGCTTCTATGTTGGATTTTATGGTTTATAATGCAAATATTGACAGATATAGTGACTTTAGAGAACATTTGGCTTGGCGAGGATGGCTTTTGAATTATGATGAAGGAGCTGAAGAGTATTGGAGTCATGTAACAGATGACGGAACATACGGTATGTCTCAAAGAAAAGAAATCAGAACAAGAGGAGGTATGGGTGAATTTGATTTTTCATTGGGTATAAATATCAATGATATGTTGTATATAGGCACAAGCTTAGGTCTTACAAACGTTAATTATAATGAAGTTTCATTATATACCGAAACAAATTTTCCTTTTATATATGCCGGTATTGAAAATAGTCCCGACAGTATTTTGGCAAATCCAAACAGGATTGAATATACGCAAACGTTGAATACAAGCGGAACAGGTATTAACGGAAAAGTCGGATTGATTTTTCAACCTTTAAAGTTCTTAAGGATTGCAGGAGCATTTCACACCCCTACAGCCTATACTTTTACTGAAGATTATCTTGCTGAAATGTATATTGATTATCCTGTTGCTGACTCATCCGGAAATTACAGTTACAGTCCCGATGAGGCAAATGTTTTTGATTGGGGATTAACCACACCGTTTAGAGCAAATGCCGGTGTTGCATTTATATTAGATGCACATCCTGTTGGAAAATTTTTTACGATTCCGATGATATTCAGTTTTGATTATGAATATGTTGATTACTCACAAGCAAGTTTGAGACCTGATTATTATTCAGACGTGAATTTTGATTATGAAAATGATGATATTCGTAATATGTATAAAGAAACTCATAATATGAGAGCCGGAGCAGAATTAAATTTCGGTTGGATGAAGTTAAGAGGAGGCTATGCACTGTATTCAAGTCCTTATATAAATGATATTGATTTATTTGATAATGCAAAAGTTGTTTATTCAGGAGGAGTTGGTTTTGCCTCAAAACATGCTTTTTTAGATTTGTCTTATTCATATTCACCGACAAATTCTACAATGTATTTATACAATGCAAGCAATTTATATCCTGATGATCCTATGGGAAATAAAACAGAACCAAGTGCCGAATTAACTAATAATAAGCAATTTATAAAAATTACAATGGGATTAAGATTTTAATTGCCTTCTTTATTACCCTTATATATTTTCAAAGCCGGTGAGATTTCTTACCGGCTTTTATTTTGTTATTATTCAAAAATTAAATCATTAATTTTTGTGCAACCGGAAATAACATTTAAGGTATCCGGTATCAAAGTATAAATTTTTCGTTGAGTTTGTGTTGGTGAAATTTGTTGATCATAAGCAAAATCATCTGCATTAATAATTACTTCCAAACCGTTTAATGATGCCGGAATTATTATTTCATAGTTTCCTGAAGCATCAATTAAAGTATCTGCATTAACATTTTTATACGAAAAATTTAATATTCCTCCCGGTGCCGAATGACTTATATACTCTTCTAAACATTTTATATTTATTCTTGCTGTTACACGTGTATTTGCCGGCACAGTTTCTAATCCTGTCGTTGTAAGGTCTAAATCAGCAAAGGCTTTTCCGATTATTTTTGCTGTATTTTCGCCTTTTGTCGGAAAAATAGTAATCAGCGATGATACAACTCGCAAATTATCAGAATCATAGACTTCAGTCGTATCAAATTCAGCAGTTAAATCTACTATGTAATTTACGGTGGTAAAGTTTTCGCAACTTATTTTTACAACAGTGTTTCCGGCAAATAAATAATCAAAATGTACAAGTCCGGTAGTATCAATTTTCTTTGTATAAATACTGTCGTTCATTACTAAACTCACTTTTGCACTGTCAAGCGTAATTGATTTGTTAACTGAATTGCTGCCGTCAAGTACCATTACAACATATCTTATTTTTCGTCCTGAAATAGAATCCTCAAGAACTTCTTCTTCAATATTTCTTTTCTTGCATGAAAATAAAACAACTGAAATTATCAGTGCTGAAAATATAATTTTTTTCATCAGTATATATTTAATTAAATGATTTATATTTAATAATTTGGTTCCTTTTTA
>JAUVIG010000156.1 GCA_030592825.1 Chlorobiota bacterium
ATTTTCCCGGACAATATTTCAGGCGTGTTAAATCCGTTAGTATGACCATTCCTGCCGTAACAGGGTCATATACCGGAATAAATTGCAAACTGACATTGCTGAATAATCGCATCAGAAAAGACAATACAATAAGCACTGTTTATGCAGAGACTTCGAATAATGATGAAAGATTTGCTTATGATTACATTGCAAAATCAGTAGCAACAAGCAGCGGAAGAAATGATGCCGGTATGTTTGAAGTGAACTTTAATGATGAGCGATATTTACCTTTCGAGGGTAAAGGAGCAATAGGAACATGGCAATTAGAACTCCCGGATGAATTCCGTCAATTTGATTATGACACTATTACAGATGTAATTCTTTCTGTAAATTATACAGCAAGAGAAGGAGGTATTAAAGAACAAGTTACAGCTTATTTAACTGATACTGCAATGACAATTGCCAATAATGCACCTCTTTCAAGAATAATAAGTCTGAAATCTGAATTTAGTGATAATTATAATGAATTACTTACAGATTTAACAAACGGAACAACACTTGAGATTTCAAAGAAACATATTCCGTATTTCTTTAAGGATAAAACTGTCAAAGTTCAAAATGTGCAAGTTATCGGAAAATTATCAGATAATAAATCATTCACTGAAACATGTTCAGTAAATGTATTGGGAACATCCGGAGAACTAATTAACACAGGTGAAGATACAAATAATTGGGATAGTGAATTTTATTCTGTTGCTATCGGTAGTTTGGAAAATCCGCTTAACAAAGATATTAAGATTGAAGGAGCAACAGAAAATGAATGGAGTATAGAATTAAGCAGTTTGGGAGGTTTAACAGCTGATGATTTTGAAGACATCATCTTGATTTTGGAATACAAAGTTGAAAATCCTGTTTAGTTGAAAATAATACCGTGCCACGCAACAGCGTGGCACGGTTAAACAAAAAAACAACGCACAAACATTCGACCGACAGTACCAAGCATTCAGGCGAATAGTAACAATAATATAAGGAATGTAATAATTACAACCGCTCAAAAGTCCCCGTCAGCTGACGGAGATTTAGGGGTAAAACAATGTAAATGATGCAAAAAAACAACATACAGAACCAAAATAACACAACCCTCATAGAGACAGACCGGCAGGCTGTCTCAAATACAAATAAAAATCGTCAGACCGCTCCAAGCGGTCAGACGAATAATGACAGCCAACAAGGCTCCCAAACTCAAAAAGAAAGCCCAATAACCCTGCCCAAAGGCGGCGGAGCCATACAAGGCATGGGAGAAAAATTCCAAGCAAATCCCGTTACCGGAACAGGCAGCATGACTGTACCGATTAATATGAGCCAAGGCAGAGCAGAATTCACACCGCAACTTGCGTTAAGTTACGATTCAGGAAGCGGGAACAGTGCATTCGGATTAGGTTGGAACATCGGATTGCCTCAAATTACACGAAAAACACAAAGAGAACTTCCGAAATATCAAGACATAAATATTTTTCCTGCAACAGCAGATATTGACGGCAGCAAAGAAGACACATTTATATTATCAGGAGCAGAAGACCTTGTTCCTTATTTGGAAGAAGATATAAACGGAGACTTTGTCCGAAAAGTAAGACAAGAAGGAAATTATGTCATTACAAGTTATCGCCCCAGAACCGAAGGTTTATTTGCAAAAATAGAACGTTGGTATAATACAACAACAAAAAATACACATTGGAGAAGCATTAGTAAAGAAAACATCACAACAATCTACGGAGAAAACGAAAACGCCCGCATTGCCGACCCTGCAAAAGCAACAAAAATATTCAAATGGCTTATTGAGAAAAGTTATGATGCCAAAGGCAATGTGATATATTATGAGTACAAAAAAGAAGATACAGATAATATTCCAAATACATTAAATGAAAAAAACAGGCTTAAAAATCTCAATGCCTTTGAAAACAAATATCTGAAAACAGTTTCTTACGGAAATAAAATCCCTTTAAATTCAACGAATGATTTTGATGCTGTAAATACAGCCGATTGGCATTTCAAACTGGAATTTGATTACGGTGAATATACCGATGATACAAACGATATCCCGGAACTTTTACCCGATGCAACATGGACATTGCGGCAAGATCCGTTTTCCGTTTACAGTCCCGGTTTTGAAATCAGAACATACCGACTGTGTAAACGCATTTTAATGTATCACGATTTCGGAACGGATTTCACAGGCATAGTAAAATCAACAAATCTTACACATGAAGAAAATCCCGTTGCAAACCAAATCAACTCCGTAACTTATAAACACTACCAACTTCCCCCTTTAGGGGGGTCGGGGGGGTTAATGCCGCCCTTAACTTTCAAATACAGCAAAGCGGAATTAGACACACGATTACACCAAGTTGAAACAGAAGACTTAAAAAACATCCCCGGCGGTATCGACAGTAACACAGTAAGATTTGCCGACATAAATGCAACCGGCATTCCCGGACTGCTTATTGAAGATAAAAACGCATGGTACTTCAAAGAAAACCTCGGCGACATTGATTATTACGGAACAAGCATTCCTGAAACCGATACAACAGGAAAGCCGCATCTGAAACTTGCACCCATAAAAAAACTTGCCGAAAAACCTTCTCTCGGGCATCTGTCCGCACAAAACGCACCCTTAACCGGAATATTAACCGATATAGACAGAGACGGCACACCCGAACTGATGATTTTCGCTTCTCCTTTTACAGGCTATTACAAACAAAAAGACCTGTCAGGGTTTCAAACCCTGACAGGTCTCAATGACCCCCAATGGTCCGGCTTCATTCCCTTTTCGCAAGTACCTAACATCAACATGAGCGACCCCAACATGCGAACACTCGACATTACCGGTGACGGAAATCCCGATTTGCTCATTACTGAACAAAACTGTTTTGTATGTTACCCTTCCGCAGAAGAAAAAGGATGGGAAAAAGCATTCCGCGTAAGCAAAACTATGCAAGAAGAAAAAGGGCCTGCAATTGTGTTTAACGACGGAGAACAAAGCATATATCTTGCCGATATGAGCGGAGACGGCATGACCGATATCGTCCGCATCAGAAACGGAAGTATTTCCTATTGGGCAAATCTCGGCTACGGACGCTTCTCACAAAAGATCAGCATGGGCAATGCACCGCATTTTGATAATCCGGATAAATTTAACCAAAACAGAATTAGAATTGCCGATATTGACGGCAGCGGAACCGCAGATATTTTATATCTTGGTGATAATACTTTAAACTATTGGCTTAATCAAAGCGGAAATTCTTTTTCGGAAGTAATCGGAATTAAAAATTTTCCGAAAACCGATAATCTTGCAAATGTTTTTGTAACTGATTTTCTCGGTAACGGAACATCATGTATTGTTTGGTCATCGGCATTGCCGGGCGATAAACCGCATCATATCCGATTTATGGATTTAATGTCGGGCACAAAACCCTATCTTTTGGTTGAAACCGATAATAATACCGGAGCAGTAAGCCGTTATCAATATGCACCTTCTACCAAATATTATCTGAAACACAAAAAAGAAGGCAATCCGTGGAAAACAAAACTGCCTTTTCCCGTGCAAGTTTTGGAAAGAAGCGAAACTTACGATATAATTACCGATACACGATTTGTAAGTCTTTATGAATACAGAGACGGATATTACGATGGTTACGAAAGAGAATTCAGAGGCTTCGGAATGGTGGAACAAAGAGATACCGAGAAATACGCAAGTTTTGTCGAAGGCAACTTATTCACACCGGGAACAAACACGGACGAAGAATCACACATCCCGCCCGTATTATCAAAAACTTGGTTTCACTTGGGAACACAGGAACAAACCCTGACAGGGTTAGAACCCCTGTCAGGGTTGACTATGCAAGAACGCAGAGAAGCATGCAGAGCATTAAAAGGCAGCATGTTCAAACAAGAAATATACGCCGAAGACGATAGTTTGCTCGAAGATTTACCCTATTCAATAACAGAAAAATCATACGATTTAAAACTCATTCAACATCAAGGCAAAAACAAACACGCAGTATTTTTTGTATCGGAAGCAGAAACAAGAACAACACAAAGCGAACGCAATGCCGATGATGCCCGCATAATGCAAAGCATCACTTTGGAACTTGACGATTACGGAAATCCTTTAAAAACTGCACAAATTGCCTACCCCCGTGGCTTCCGTTCCTTGAGCGGAGTCGAAGGAACAGAACCTGAACAAGAACAACTTATCATTACCGTTAATAAAAGTGATTTTATTAATGAAGATGATAATGACAACTTTTATTTGCTCGGCATTCCGTTTCAGACAAAAGCCTTTGAACTTAAAGGTTTAAGTGAGGAAGAAGATTTTTTTACAAAAGATGATATTAACACAGCTTTTAATGCAGCAACGGAAATACCCTTTGAGCAAGCACCTGATACACAAAACATTGAAAAACGATTGCTTGCAAAAACAAAGATACTCTATCATGAAGAAACTGTTTCCGTAACAACATCTTTACCGCCCGGAGAAGTGGCATCACACGCATTACCTTATCAAACTTATGAAGCTGTTTTTAGTAACAATTTGTTAAGCGATATGTACGGAACTCCTTCATCTCAATATCCGATACTAAAAACAGGCGAAATAATTACTGATATTGTTGAACTTGCAAAATACATTAAAGGAGATGATATATATGACGGAAGTGATTTGTTTGATGATGATCTGTGGTATAAATCCTCAGAGAAGATACTTTTTAAAGAAAGTTTGTTTTTCTTACCTGAAAAAACATATGATATCTTTTGTAACAACCCTACTGTGATTACTTACGACACTTACGGATTATTACCTGAAAAAGTAACAGATACATTAGAAAATGATATCCTTGCAGAAAATGATTACAGAGTATTGCAAACAAAAAAAATAACCGACATCAATGATAATATTTCTGAAGTTGCGTTTGATACCGTAGGAATGGTAATTAAAACCGTACTTTCAGGAAAAGAAGGAGAAAATAAAGGCGATACGATTGATAACCCGACAACAGAGCTTGAATACGATTTGTTCAATTACCAATACAATCAAAAACCAAATTACGTAAAAACCACCGCAAGAATACGACACGTCAATGACGAGCTCGCAGACTTCCCCCCTTTAGGGGGGACCGAGGGGGGTTTACAATCCTACACCTACACAGGAGGTCTCGGACAAGAAATTATGACCAAAGTACAAGCAGAAGACGGCGATGTAAACGGAGCACCGACAACAAACCGTTGGACAGGAACCGGAAGAACCGTTTTAAACAACAAAGGAAAAGTCGTAAAACAATACGAACCCTATTTCAGTGATACACCGGATTACGAAAGCGAAGAAGACATGCCCGCTTACGGTGTAACTCCTATTATGCATTACGACAGTCTCGGCAGACCGATTAAAACCGACTTGCCGGATGGAACTTTTACAAAAGTAGAATTCACCCCTTGGGAAGTAAAAAATTACGATACTAATGATACTGTGTGGGACAGCCGATGGCTGCGAGAAAATTCCCCCTTTGAAGGGGGTGGGGGGGATGTTTTAGCGGGCGACCCCGTAGCAAATCCTACAAGCATTCAACGTGCCGCACTCTTAACAACAAAACACGCAAACACCCCTCAAACCGTTAAATTTGATGTGTTGGGCAGAGAATTTTTAACCATTGATGACAACGGATTAGATGAAGACGATAATCCGCAACTTTACAGTGTAAGAAACACTCTCAACATAACCGGCAACATAACAAAAGTAACCGATGCCAAAAGCAGAGAAATGACCCTGCATAAATACGATATGGCAGGCAGACTTTTAAGAACATACAATATAGACAGCGGAACAAGAATAATGCTGCCCGATGCCGCCGACAAATCCCTCCGACAAGCCGACAGCCGCGGACATTTGCTGTCTTTTGAATACGACCAATTACAACGACCCGTTTCAACGAAGTTGAACAATTCCCCCTTTGAAGGGGGTCAGGGGGATGTTATCCTCAAAACAGAATACGGAACAAATTCCCAAACCGCCCAAAACCTAAACGGACAAGCACACAAATCCTACGATCAAAGCGGCATAACAACTGCCGAAGCCTGCGATTTCAAAGGCAACCCCATACAAACAAAAAAACAATTCACCGAAGATTACCAAAACACAATAAATTGGAGCGAAGCAACACCCCCTAATTTACTAAATAACTATTTTACTAATTCACTAATCGTCGACGCCCTAAATCGCCCAATAAAACAAACCAAACCCGACAACAGCATTATAATAAATCAATTCAACAAAGCAGGATTGCTTGAAAAAATACAACTTGACCATAAAGGGCAAGGTACATTTACCGATTACGTTACGAATATTAATTATAACGAAAAAGCTCAAAGAACAAAGATAGAATACGGAAACGGAACAATAACAACTTATACTTATAATGATAAAAATTTCCGCCTTACAAATTTATTAACCATACGAGGCAGTGATACTTTACAAAATATTTCGTATATTTATGACCCGGAAGGGAACATTACGGAAATATACGATGCTGCACAACAAACCATATATTTTGATAATACCGAAGTTGAACCGAAAAGTTTATACGAATACGATCCGCTCTATCGTTTAAAGAAAGCACAAGGCAGAGAGCATATTGCAATGGGAATGCCCGGAAATAATGATTTTGCAAATAATATTCCTTTGCCCAATGATGCAACAGCAATGAAAATATTTAATCAAACATACAGCTATGATGAAATAGGCAACTTGCTTGAAATGAAAAGCATAGGGCAATGGACAAGGGAGTATGTATATGATTTTAATACGAACAACTACCTCTTAAAACACGATAAAAACGCAACAATAAACAGTTACGAATACGACCAACACGGCAACATGACAAAGATGCCGCATTTGCAAGAAATGAAATACGATTATGCCAACCAACTTAATGAAGTAACATTAAATTTAGACGGCAATAAAGCATACTATGTATATGATGCCAACGGCGACAGAGTAAGAAAGGTTATCCTGAAAAACAACGGAACCATAAAAGAAGAACGTTTTTATGTGGGAGATTACGAACTATACAGAAAGACAGTTAATGATGTTATTGATACAGAAAGTGAAACATTACATATACAAGACGACAAAAGCAAAGTAGCGATGATAAATTCCCCCTTTGAAGGGGGTCAGGGGGATGTAACTATCCGCTACCAATACACCAACCACTTAGACAGTGCAAGTTTAGAATTAGACGAAACCGGCCATATTATAACTTACGAAGAATATCATCCGTTTGGAACGACTTCGTATCGGTCAGGAAGAAATGAAATTGATGTTTCGATGAAACGTTATAAGTACGTTCATAAAGAACTTGATAATGAAACAGGTTTAATTTATTATGGTCTCCGTTTTTATGCACCTTGGATTGCACGATTTATTAGTGTTGACCCGTTACAGTTCGATTATCCGCATTATACTCCTTTTCAGTATGCAGGAAATAAACCGATTAGTTTTATTGATTTGGATGGGGCGGAACCTTGGAAGCCGGATAAAGGTACACCTGAACATTACAGGTTAAATTATCAACTTGAAAATGAAGTTTATAGTATTGATATTATAGGAGGCAGAATTAAATCAATTCCGGACAAATTAAAAAAAGCTACAAAAGAAACAGGTCCACAAGGTAGTTCTACTATTCCTAAAAGGGATAGGTTTGTGAAAGTTTTTGAAGAAAATCGAATGAGGTCTAATTTTGGAGAAAGAGGAAGCGAGAGGTCTATATTAGTAGGTAAAGATTTTGAAAGAGAATATACATATACAAAGAGAGAAATAATAGATATAATTCCAGCAATTCCTGCGGAAAAACGTAAAAGTCATGAAACTGAATTACCTTATAACGGTAAAGAGAAAAAGAATTTTTCTAATAATTACACTAAAACAAGTGTAATTGAAATTGTACATTACATTGGGTATATTGCGGAATTAAGTCTTCGGGAAATTAAAGAAAAAGATCAATTGCATAAAATTAAAATGATACATATTAAATTTGTATCAAGGGATGAGCACCCTCAAACTGATTTAATAATAAATCAAATAGAGAAATTATCTGGATTTAAAGTTACTGCATCCACAAAACAAGA
>JAUVIG010000428.1 GCA_030592825.1 Chlorobiota bacterium
ACGAGTTTTTTTAAATCCCGATGGCGGTGCTATAGCTATGTTTACTACAGCAAGAGTTGCATTTATTGGTTCAAACGGTCAGTTAACAAAAGAATTTTACAGAAATGCTTTTAAAAGTTTTGATACAGGTGAAAGATACAGATTAGGTGATATTATCAGGATTACAAAAACAAATGTAAATTCTGATAATAGTTTCATCTTCTTTTTGATGGGAGACCCGGCATTAAAACTTGGTTATGCTGCTGATAATAATGTTGTGACGACATTAATTAACGGACATACTGTTTCACAAATTGATACTTTAAAAGCTTTAAGTGAAGCCTCTTTTTCCGGTGAGGTTCAAGATAAATACGGAAATAAATTAACCAATTTTAACGGATTTGTATATCCAACGGTATTTGATAAAGAAAGGCTTGTTACTACTCAAAATAATGACGGAGAGGGTACATTTACTTATTTAACAAGAAATAATACTGTATATAAAGGAAAAGCAAGTGTTACAAACGGAAATTTCAGGTTCAATTTTATTGTTCCGAGAGATATTGCTTTAAATGTTGATTCCGGAAAAGTAAGTTATTATGCTGAGAACGGTGTTATTGATGCAAAAGGATATTCGTTTGATTTCCTTGTGGGAGACATTGCAGATGATTATCCGGAGGATAATACCGGACCGGAAATTAATTTATATATGAATGACGAAAATTTTGTTTCAGGCGGAATGACTGATAAAAACCCGAGAATATTTGCTAAACTTTATGATGAACATGGTATAAATACAGCATCAGGCGGTATAGGACATGATATTACAGGTATTATTGATGATGATGTTCAAAATATCATTGTAATGAATGATGATTACAGAGCAGATGAAGATACATATAAAAGCGGCAAGCTTGAACATTTTTTGTTTAATTTGGATCCCGGAGAGCATAAACTTAAATTTAAGGCATTTGATGTTTATAATAATTCTTCCGAAGAGTATCTTGAATTTGTAGTCATTGAATCTGAAAATTTGTCAATTGACAGATTGCTTAATTACCCGAATCCGTTCACAACTCATACTGATTTTTATTTTGAACATAATCAAGCAGGAACTGAAATTGATGTTTTAATTCAGATTTTTACAGTTTCGGGAAAATTGGTAAAAACAATTGAATCTACGGTTTTAGCAGGCGGATACAGAGCAGGCCCTTATGCTTGGAACGGAACGGATGATTTCGGTAACAGAATAGGAAGAGGTGTTTATGTTTACAGAGTAAAACTTCGATCATCAACCGGTGAAATTGCTGAAAAGTTTGAAAAGCTTCTGATTTTAAAATAGGATTTTAGTATTAATAGTTCAATGCTTTTCTATAATTGTATGAAAATAAGCTGTTTCAGTAGCCCCGACTTTTAAGTCGGGGTTTGATTAAGCTCCACAATCGCAGGACTTTAGTCCTTTTAAAATTATGACATTTTAAAAATTTAACGAACATTTAATTATGTCATCGAAAGATAATTTTAACCTTTGGTTAATTGAATTGGTTCAGATTAATAAATTAAATCCTGATAAAAAGAAAAGATTTCATTTTGTTACTTTTGAAAAATACGGAATCAAAACAGATGATACTGCATTTACAGTCTATGAAGATTGGTGGATTCAAAATCCGGAAATCGTTAAAAGTAAAATTACATCAATTTTAAAATTGAGTAACAGAATTTATGCTCGACAATGTTTTGTCGAAAAAATTAATAAACCCGAAGCAAATATTTTTCTTAATCAAAATCATTTATACGATTCAACTAATTCAAAGGTTAAATACGGTTTGTTTTATGAAGAAATTTTATACGGTATAGCTACATTTGCAGGGCAAAGACAATTCAGAAAAGGCAGGTCAGTTGAATTATTAAGATATTGCAATAAAAACGGATACACAATTGTGGGTGGTTTGGATAAATTGCTGCAAGCATACATTAAAGATTATCAGCCGGATACGATAATGACTTATATTGATTTAGATTGGGGCAAAGGAGATGCTTTCATAAAACTTGGCTTTGAACCAAAAGAAACCAAACCCCCAATGATATTCTATGCAAATAAACAATCAGGAGTTAGAATTCCCGAAAAGTATTTTAATGATTTTGAGAATATTAATGATTATGTTACAGTTAAAAACAAAGGAAGTATTAAAATGATTAAGACATTGACGTATTGAATTTTGAATTTTTCTTTTTCCTGAATATTTTTAACAATAATAAAGTAATTCCAAAAGTAACTATTCCTGTTACAATTGCAAAAACAACACTTCCGACAATATATTGCAATAAATCAGTTGTTACTGTTTTAAAACTAATATCAGTTGTAAAATGAAGCAAATCCATATCATTTCCCAGAACCAAAGCACCGGTATAAAAACTTCCGAATAAAATAAAAGGCAACATAGGCGGGATACTGATGTTTGCCGCAAGAATAACAATTGCTTTGTTTAGTTTGAAGTAATGAGAAAGTCCCAGAGCTACAAGTGTTTGCCAGCCCCAAATCGGTATTATTCCCATAAAAAAACCAAAGCCGACCGCCTTACTTATTTTAAGATTTGAATCTTTGCTTTGAAGTATATTTTCTTTAATGATTGTTCTGAAACTTTTCTTCTTAATGTTATGAACCAATCTTGCAGGCAGCCCGTAAAAAAAAGCAACAATAACCAAAATTGTATTCAGGATGCTGATTCTGAAAAAATCTGTAAAGGGTCTGAAATGAGAAATGCGTTTATCTTCTTCCGGATAAAAAACATTTATCGGAACAGCAAGAATATCAAGCCCTCTCCATGAATTACGAACAATAACTTCAATTTCAAATTCGTATTTATTAGAAAAGTATCTTCTTTTATTGATTTTCTTTAAAGGATATAATCGATAGCCGGATTGAGTATCAGGATGTTTAACGGCGGTTTCAATACGAAACCAAAAATTTGAAAATTTATTGGCAAAAATGCTGCCGTATTTTTGGTCTTGCCCATCCATATTTCGAGCACCTATGATAATTGCATTTTTATGCTCTTTAAGTTTTGTGAGAAATTGAGGCAAATCAGAGGCAAAATGCTGACCGTCTGAATCCATGGTTATTGCATAGTCATAGCCAAGTTGTGATGCAAGTTTAAAACCTCTTCTGATTGCGAAACCTTTGCCTTTATTTTTTTTACAGCTTTCAATCTTTATTTCAGAAAATTTATTTAATAATTCAAGAGTATTATCTGTTGAACCGTCATTTATCACAATGATGTTGCTTGTATATTTAAGTCCATCTTCAATAACGTCTGACAGAAAAGGAGCATTATTGTATGTCGGTATCAGAACGCAACATTTTTTTTCTTCAAAAATTTTATAGTATTTTTCGGCACTCATAGCGAATGCAAATAAATAATTTTTTTCGGAAGTTTCCTAAAAAAAGGATTGAATGAGATTGATTAAGATTGAATGAGATTGAATGAGATTGATTAAGATTGAATGAGATTCAGTTATTTCTAAACAATGAAACAATTTAACAATGAAACAATTTAAAAAGATATTAAAATATTTCTTCATAAGCTTATTGCTGTTTTTAATCGGATTTATAATATATTTTTTTCAAGCCATAAAAATGCCTCCGCCCGAAGTTAAGGATAAATCTTCTTTAGACGAGAAAAGAGAAATCTTGGAAGAAAATTTTTACGGAATAAATAATAATCGATTAAG
>JAUVIG010000425.1 GCA_030592825.1 Chlorobiota bacterium
AATTCAAAAGAAGATTTACTCATATTAAAAACAGATGTTCCGGTAACATCTGAAGGCATTAAATCGGGTGTAAATTGAATTCTGGAAAAATCGGCAGATATGCTTTTCGCAAAAAGTTTTGCTGTAAGTGTTTTTGCTATTCCGGGTACTCCTTCAATTAAAATATGTCCGTCTGTCAGTAAAGCAATCATAATTTGTTCAATCATATCATCTTGCCCTATAACAATCCCTCCGATTTTTTCCTTAATATTGCCTGACATTTTTTTCAAACTGTCAAGATTAACTCTGCTTTTAAATTCTTGTTTCAACTCCATTTTTATGAATAGTTACATTATAAAATTTGTGTAATTATCTTGTGTAATAATTTTAATTTCGCTGTCGGGATATGCTTTTATAAATGTTTTTGAAATAATCCCTTTTTTTTGCGGATTCCACTTAAACTCATAGGCAAATAACTTCCCGTCCCGTTCTTCTATATAATCAATTTCTTGTTGTGTATTAGTTCTCCAAAAAAACTTATTTGTATAAATATTGTTATAATGAATGTATTTCATTCTTTCACTGATAAGAAAGTTTTCCCATAAAATTCCAATATCTTTTCGTAATTCTACCGGGTTAAAACTGTTAATAACCGCATTTCTTATTCCGTTATCATAAAAATAAAATTTTTTACTCTTTTTTAATTCATTTCTTAAATTTCTGCTGAAAGAATTTAAACGAAATATAATAAATGCCTTTTCAAGCATATAAATATATCTTTCAACAGTTTCATTATCTATACCGGCAGAATTACTTAATTCATTATAAGAAACCTGACTTCCGACTTGAAAAGCCAACAATTGAACTAATCGTTCAAGTTTGTCCGGTTTTTTGATGTTTTCCCAAGTTAATATATCCTTGTATAAATAACTGTCGGATAATAACTTGATAATTTTTTTTTCTTCTCCGGGATTAGTAATTACATCCGGATAGTATCCGTAAACTAATCTGTGTTTTAAGAGGCGTTTTTCTTCTAATAGATTACTGTGTTTCACTTTTTCGGCGAAAGAAATCGGGAAAAGGAAAAATTCAAATTTTCTGCCTGTAAGCGGTTCATTTATCTTATTTGACAATTCAATTGCTGATGAACCCGAAGCAATTAGTTGAACATCGGGAATTTTATCTGTTATGAGCTTCATGGTTATTCCGATATTCTCAATTCTTTGAGCCTCATCAATAATTACGAGTTTATTATTCCCGATAATTGATTTTAAGAAAGAAGAACTTGCATCTGTCAATTGCTGTCTGACATCCGGTTCGTCTCCGTCTAACCAAATCATCGGTTTATCAATTGCTCTACAAATTTCTTTTATTAAAGTTGTTTTCCCGCTTTGCCTCGGTCCTGTTAAAATAACAGCTTTATTTTTAAATAAGTGCTTTATTATAATATTTTTCAGTTCACGTTTTATCATTGCATTAATTTGAAACAAAGATAATACATTTTGCGGTTCAAACCGCAAAAAACATATGTTTTTTGCGGTTTGAACCGCAAAATTCAACATTTTTAGTATTGAACCATTGTTTATTTGAAAGTCTGATTATTAATCCTTGACTTGAACGGAATAATATTGATTGAACTTTCCTATGCCTTATTCACTTTTCTCATCTTCAGTTTTCTTATCCTTCTTTTTCTTTTCCCCTTTCTTTTTCTTCTTTTTTTCTAATTTTTCAAGAGCCTTTTTTTCTCTTTTTTCAAATTTTTGTTTTCTCTTGAGCCTTCTTTCTGCAGCTCTTATTTTTTCTTTATCTGTTGCTTTCTTTTTTCTTTTATATGCCTTTGTATCTTCATCATAGATTTCCACCCATCTAATTTTGACAATTTCTCGTTGAATTTCCATTCTTTCGCCTTCTTTATCTTTTTCGGCATAAATAAAAACCAAATAAAGGTCTTTTTTAAAGTCTTTAATTTTAAAAATTCTTTTTTTATCAATTAAATAAAGCTTTTCTATATTTCTGAAACATATATATCTTCCGTCAGATGTCTTTAAATCTTTTTCTCCGTGTGTTTTATTCTTTGACCAAACGGTTGGTATTTCCTCAGTTAAATTTATGGTATTATCATTTAAAAAGAAAGATTCAATCTTTTTTTCTTTGGAAAATCCGGGTATATAATTCAACAACTTTCCTTTTTGTGCATAATTATATGTTGTTCCTTTAGATGCAGAATTAATCAGAATATCAACCGGTTCGGTATATTCCATGTAAATTCTGAATGGTTCTTTTTTTAATTCAACTTTTTCTTCTTTAATATTAATCCGTTTATCGTTTTGTATAAAATACACATAAAATGAATTCGTTTGGCTGAAAGCATTAATACCTATAAACACTAACAAAACAATAAATGTCAATGTTCGTCCTGAATTATTTACATTTTTCATAAAATTCTTCTATATAATTATTAAATTGATTTAATTGTTGTGCCGAAATGTTTTCAAGTTTATTAATTTTTGCATGTGTCAACAAAATTTTTTTAACAATATCAGTATTTGTTCCTGTTTTTTCGGCAATTTTTTTAAAGCTTTGTCCTTTCAGATCAGCAATATTAATGTAATATTTGTTTATAATGAAATGTTGCAGATAATTAAACTTCTTTAAAGCAATATCTCTGTGATTTTTTGAATGATAATACAATCTTCCGATTGTTTTAATAAATTCCAAAGAAGTATTTTTATGAGGTTTAATAACCGGAATAATTCTTTGTCTGCGTTTTGCAGTAAATAATACAAATATAACAGTAAGTGCCAATAACAAATAATATGCATATTTAAAGCTCATATTACTGAAAATCATGCTTAATGCTCCCTGTTCATTTTTTCTGAAATCTTTATAATATTCATCCCATACAACATCGAAAACGGGCAAATATGATAAAGAATTATATGCAAAACCATAATTTTTTTCCGTTACCATTGCATAATTAGTATATGCTTCGGGAACAGTATTCAGGTATATGCAACCTTCACCGTGTTTGTATCTTATAAAAGTTATTCTTTTCTCTTTTGAATATCCCAAAATTTCAGATTTTACAGTATCTATAGATTTGAAATAAAAATTTGCACTTGAGCGTCCGTAATAATAATCTTTTTTTCGTTTTATTTTTGTATTATAAAAATTCAAAACAGAAGAAGTGTCGAAATATGATGAATTATCAATCTTGAAATTCAAAGTATCTGAAAAAACATTACTGAATGAATAAGCTGAAATAAAGA
The DNA here is from genome assembly GCA_030592825.1 of Chlorobiota bacterium. Lineage (GTDB taxonomy): Bacteria > Bacteroidota > Bacteroidia > Bacteroidales > JAADGE01 > JAADGE01. The sequence goes on from JAUVIG010000425.1 coordinate 3,249, forward strand.
CATTACATCCTGTTTCTGCCAATTCCAGAATTATTTCTGTATCGTATTCATCGGGATTAAAACTGTTAGAAATATAAATATAGTTTTTAGTTTCAAAATCGTTATAATTATAATTTTCAAAAACCGTTTTTTTTGTTTCTTTAATTTCTTTTCCGGGAAAAATATCATCTAAAGTATTGAATAAAATATAAGTACCATATGGTATCTTATCTTCTCGTTCAAGTGTAAAACGCCAATCAACGGGTTTTGGTTTCATTATCTCAAAAATAATAATGACACTCAAAATTAACCCGATAATTACATAATATTTTATATCTTTTTTGTTGAACATTCTGTTAATTGTTCGTAACTAATCAGTTTGTGTTTTACCGGTTTTATATTTCGTACCTAAGGGCACGAATAACGCTTAATTTTACTGTGTTTTACCAATATTTAACCCCTAACGGGGTTTTAAGCATCCTGTTAAGGATGGAATATGGGTAAAATATATAACA
>JAUVIG010000278.1 GCA_030592825.1 Chlorobiota bacterium
AATCTTATCAAGTTCTTGAACTCTATCATTACCTTAAAATCATAAGACCGGAAATCATAATAAACATACACCAAAAACGACCGGCAAGAAAGCCCGACAAAATCAACCGGCAAAGATTAGACGAACAATTATTTATCAGTATAAACGGCAGCATAAATATAAAAAACAGCCTTTTACATCTGTTTCGAGCAATAAAAAAGAAATACCCCAACGTAAAACACGGCAAACAAATCAGGATGTCAGTCATTACAAACAAGCTGAAAAAGAATAATTTAAGAGAAGTACAATACTTTGCAGGTCATAAGTGGGTAAGTTCAACAGAGAGGTACAAACTAAACAATATTGAAGACCTGAAAAAAGAAGTTGCTAAATATCATCCTTTAAACTAAAAGTATATAATTGGCTGAAATACATAGCAATACATTAATAATGCAACAACAGAACAATGAAGCAATGCAAGAAATACAGCAATGAATATCAGCAATTTGCACGGCTCAAAAAACAAAGTATCACATTATAAAAGCGAGCTTTTTCAATAAGATACTTTGTATTTTTTGATACCTGCATTTTTTGTAAAATAGAACTTGTCAGTATCTGAATCTTTGTTACCGGTTAAAGTTGTTATTGAAAGAGCAGCACCCGTTCAAACCTTTTTTTAAAACCGCATGTAATCAGTTCGCTTGGGGTTAAAAGGTGTGTTTTTTACTCCCTTTATTTGCAGCATCTGCACAGGTTACGCAAGATTACAGGGAAGCAAAAAAATCGCAAAAAACACTCATTGTTAATAAGGCAAGCCCTTCTCAAAAGCCTAATTTTTTATATCTTAATTGCAAGCTCTCCAGCTTCGTTTAATCATTTTTAACTGAAAACAAACCAACAATAAGTAATGATGAAAAAATTACGGAAAAACAAAATTTAAGCATGTTCCTCTCTGTCTGATGAGTGAATTTGTTAATGAAAATTATCAGAATTAAAAACCGGCAGATATTAAATTTTTTCTTTTTCCGCCGGCTTTTTTCGGCTTGCCCCCGCTGTCGCATCAACACATACGTGTAAATTTTTGATACTTTAAAACATCATACTGAAGATGATGTTTTTGAAAAGACATCTTTTACGCTGTGCAGCACATTAAATTGAATGTTCCGGAAGTCAGGAATGATAATCACATGTTATAAACAGTACAGCATTTTAAACCGCTTACGTCTGCCGACAGGCAAATCAAAAAAACATTAAAAAACAAGTTTTAAATATTTTTTTGATTGATGAAAAAAAAGTTGATTGGTTTTTTTTTCAATTGAAAAACCTTCAATTGAAAGAAAAAAACATTACTTTTGAAGCAGTTCTATGAAAAAATGAAGTAGCCGGGAAAGAAGCAAACGGCACAAATCAACAGCCTGAATATCAGAGAGTAGGAAAGTTTTTTGACATTGAAAAAAATTGCGGTAGCCGGTACGATTACGGGGCGAGAATGTATGACCCGCAAATCGGGAGGTGGCACGTTCCTGATCCATTAGCAGAATATCATTTTGAACAAACCCTATACACATATGTTTATAATAATCCTATTAATTTAATCGACCCATTTGGTTTAGATACAGTAGTCAGTACTACAGAACCTGACCCTAATAATATGAATGGTACCGGAGCATATGATATGCCTGAACCTGTTGAAGAAGTAGTTGTCACAGCGGACAAACCGATTGATTTAGAAAAACATACAGAAGAAAACAAAAAAACTTTAAAACAACGTAAACCAAGTAAAATGGAAAAATGGGCTAAATCTGAAAAGTTTATACCTAAATTGAGTTATGAGATTTTAAATGATGCATTTCAAGTTGTACAAATATTTGATTTTGATTTATTGGCTCGTAATGAATGGAAGAATCCATTTACGGGAGGTTCTTATGGAAATTTAGATGGGACACCAAATTATAATCAGACGAATGGAGTTGTAAATACTGTAGCAATAGCTACACCAATAACAAGAGGAACCGCATCTTTTATGCCAAAAGGACTTACTTTTGGGATAAAGAAACTAAATGCTGCACAATTTTCTAAATTATTTAAAGGAAGCTTTATATTACAAAAAAGGCTTGGTATAAGAGGAATCTCTAATAGATATTTAAATAAGGGTATAAATAGTTTTGATAAATCATTAGAAAGTGGCAATAAAGTCCTTTTAATAAGAAGAATAAATCAAGATGAATAATGGATATATTAGTTGAAATAATTATAGGTCGAATAATAATAAGATTTTTTGGTGTTTATACAAGATTTGCTTTTTTTTATTTAATAGGTAAGAAAAAAGACATTAAAAATTTATATGGTAAAAATACTAAAAATTTACAAAATAGTATTTCTCAAGATTTTTGGAATGTTATTGTTGGTTTTTTTATGTTTGGAATAATTTCATTTTGTATAGTATTTTTATCTTTTAGTTAATACGGATCCCAGTTCAATTAAGGCTGTGTAATGTTCGGCGAACGGCTTTGGCTCTCAAAAAAAAGCATTTAATGCTGTTCAAAATGCTGCAAATAAAGCCTTAAAAAATGGAGAACTCACTCCAAATGTACATGGTATTCTCCCTTCGGGTAATGCTGGAAATATTATTAATGTTGGGGGGACAAAAGTCCGACTTATTGGTGGAAGAGTTGAAAATGGAAAAGTTATTATATCATCATTTAGTAGAAAAGGATTTTAGTTATGAAGAAAGATTTGAACTTACTTGAGCAAGCTATTATTTCTGAAATAGTCAATTTCAATAAAAAGAAATACCCTTTTATTAAGAACCATGTTCCATTTCTAAAAGTGAAATCTCGTGAAAGTACCGGAGTAGGTGTATACATAAATTTTAATTATGTACATAAAAAGGGAGAATTATTAATTGATAAAAATCAGAATGATATTGTTCTTTCATCTGATAAAGATCTTAAAATCAATATTTTAAAATTTGGTCTTAACTACGAACTTGTTATAATTAATGGGAAATTCAATTTTTTAGAACTGGTAACAAATGGAGAATCATGGGATGGCAATTATGACTTTTTTAAATTTGATGCTCCCCGACCAGCGTAGGTGTGCCACGAAATCAAAGAGTGGCATCAAATATATATAAAGTTCTTTGATATGCTGTTTGTAAGATGAAAGAATTCCCCCGGTTCGATTGAGGCTGTGCACCAGTTCAGCGTAGGAGAAATATAATAAGATAATGCCGTTCGGAGTAGCGTATTCGCTACTTCGTTCATAAAAAGTAGCTTTTAGCTACTAAAATGCGAGAGCATTTTTAAAAGTTCTTTGACATAAAAAATACAACATAAGAGCTTGGATGACCCCCCAGTTAGCTTGAGGCTGCAAAGACAAAAATAAAAAGTATGGGTGTGTTCGGCGGCGGTTCCGACCGCCGTCGTTCTATTTTATAATGTAGCAATATTTTTATTAAAAAAATCCCTGATCAGCGTAGTATAAAAAAAGCGAAAATGCTTGGCGAAGTTTTTAACTTCGTCGTTTCAGTACAATGGTTTTTAACTATTAAAATGCATAGCATTTTTTAAAGAAAGAACCGGTTCCGCGTAGGATGCCGTTCTGCATAGCTTCCAAGCTATGCAGGATATAAATTGTAGGTTCTAAGCTACATAAATGCAACAGCATTTATAATTAACAAAAGGAAAATAATTTATACATTCATAAAAAGCAAAACAAAATAACACTGAAACACATTTTCATATTAATAAAAGGTAACTAATCAGTTTGTCTTAATATTATGTACCTTACGGCACATTTCTTACGTGTTGTTATATATTTTACCTGTATTCCATCCTTAACAGGATGCTTAAAACCCCGTTAGGGTGGGGTGTCGTAAATCCAAGATATTCAAAAATTACTTTCGTACCACTTTTTTTAATATTGCATTTCGTTTTACTGATAATGAATCACATAAATTTGTTTTATTCCATTTTTCAATGTCTTTGACTGTACTATAATCAATAGCTTTCATAACTTCTTCTTCAGATAAATTTGATGTGAATGCCGGAATAATTAAAGCTAAATCTGTTATGCCGGTCATAAGGTTCTTGCTTATTTCATTTTTATATTTTCCAAAAGTTGTCTCAATTATATCGGAACTACAAAGTAGTTTCTCTCCTCTTTTTTTTAAATGTATAATGTTACTTTCAAGATAGTTTATAAGATATTTTCTAAATTCACGCATTCTGCCTTTTTTACACGTTTTTAAAATAGAAATACATTTACGTTTATTTTTATTGCTTAATCCTCCACTTTTCAAAATAACTGATAACTGTCTGATTACTTCCGTAATCTTATCCATTTCTATAATCAACTCCTCTTTTTCTTTAACCCAAACCAATTCTTTTTTCTCATCATTCGAAGCATCATTATTTTCGAGTGCTTTTAATACTTTTACTCCCCAATTCACTATAATGTCAATATTTAAAAATCGTGATTTAGACCTTTGGTTTGGCGGAATAAGATGTGCATATTTACTGCAACATTTCTTAAAACGCATTTGTCCCATTAAGTGGGTATATTCTTTAAATTCTACATCATTTTTATATATCTTTTCTAAACAAATAGCTATTGCATGTGTTATGTCATATACATGTTTTATTTTAGAATCTTTTAATCCTTTTTTTAATGTACTGCCACCATCTGTTACAGCGTATATTATCTTTCCTAATTGGGTTTTAACTTTTTTTAGTTCTTGTGCTATATCATCTCCCGTCCATCTTTCTTTTGATTTTAATAGTATCGGTTTTAAATCTTGCAATTGTAAAGGACGTGAAAAATCTATATTACATCTTCTTATTCCCAATACTACAAGTAATTTTTCTTGTCCGATACCAATGCTTTCATCTGCAATTATTATCCAGTCATCTGCCTGTTCTTTTGGTTGTTGTAATTGATAATAACCTAATTTCTTAACCCATAGTGATCCAGTTGAAAAAGAAGGTGCAGAACAATTAAATTTAAAATAAACATGACATACAATAATTATTTTACTTACACTACGAAATCCGGCAGATGTTTCAATTTTTGCTTTTAAAAATATCATAATAATTTTGGCACAAAAATGCGATCTTTTCGGTTTTTCTTTTTTTATATCTGCATTATTTTCTGAATGTTTTTTTTTATAGCAGTAATATATTTTTTCTGCTGATTAATTGTTTCAATTCTTTCAATGCCTTTTTCTTTCCAACTATTACGACTTATAGTAAGTTCTTTAATTCGCTTTTTTAACTTCTTATTTTCAAGCCTTCGAGTAATTGCACGTTGTTTCCAATCAATATTTGACATATATATCCGTTCTTAATATTATAGTTATGCAAATATATATAATGTTTTTAATACAAACAAATTGAACGAAGTTAAATTTTAAATATCCTCGATTTAAGACACCCCACC
>JAUVIG010000398.1 GCA_030592825.1 Chlorobiota bacterium
CGTACGTTTAACATACTTGTTTTCAATTTGTTCTTTCATAACATTACTTTTTGTGTAACGCTATTTCAGGACGAGACACTAATATTTTAAAAAAAGAGCCGGTTATAAACCGGCTCTTTTTTAAACCCATTTATCCAGCAGTTCCCGGTTTGACTTTAATAACCTAAAATACAATGTGTTACAAATTTTGTTTTCGCGATGTTTTTTGGGTTATAACGCTGGTCTTCAGGTCTATAAGTCATTTCAAACCGAGAATCGCTGCCATTTATCTCAATATTCCTTTTGAAATAACCAATTTTTGAACTTGGTTAGTTCCTTCATAAATTTGACAAAGTTTAGCATCACGCATCATTTTTTCTACTCCGAATGAACGTGTATATCCGTCTCCGCCCATAACTTGTACTGCATCTGTAGTAACTTCCATAGCAACATCTGAAGCATAATATTTAGCCATAGCTGAGTAGGTTCCGGGAGTTTTTAAGCCTTGTTCAAAATACCAAGCAGCTTTCCATGTTATGAGTCTTGCCAGCTCAATCTTAGTAGCCATTTCTGCCAACATAAAAGATACAGCCTGATTGGCAGTAACCGGTTTTCCGAATTGAATTCTGTTTTTAGCCCAATCTCTTGAAATTTCATATGCCGAACGTGCTATGCCTATACTTAAAGCTGCAACTCCGGTTCTGGTTCGATCGAAAGTTTTCATCCCTATTAAAAATCCTTCGCCTTCTCTGCCTATTAGGTTTTCTACAGGAATTTCAACATCATTATATTTAATCTCATTTTGAACAGAACCTCTTTGTCCCATTTTATCCAATCTCGGTAAAATTTCAACACCGGGTAAATCTGTCGGAACAACAAAACAAGTAAGGCTTCTTGCTCCTCTTTCAGGATCAGTAAGAGCAAATACAGTATGGTACATTGCACCCTCTCCGTTGGTTATAAACCTTTTATGCCCGTTAATAATATACTTATCTCCTTTTTTAATTGCTGTAGTTTTAATGCCGGCAACATCCGATCCTGCATTTGGCTCTGTTAAAGCATATGCAGCTGTACCCTTTTCTTCATTTAACCTACCCATAAATCTTTTTAATTGCTCATCATCAGCCGCTATAATCCAAGGAGTTAAAGCCAACATATTTGCATCAATGCTGATACAGATTCCGGCACAAGCCGCTCCCAATTCTTCCGAACCTAATTGACTGTCAAAAATATTTAAGCCTTCTCCTCCTAATTTTTTCGGAATTTGAGAATTCATTAATCCTTCATCATAAGCTTTTTTAATAACTTCCCACGGAAATTCACTGCTTTCATCGTATTTTGCCCTTACGGGAATGATTACTCTTTCTGCAAAATCTTTATACTTCTCAACTAATTCTTGTTGTTGTTTTGTTAATGAAAAATCTACCATAGTCTGTAATTTTATTTTGTTTTGTATATATTTTAGGGTTAAATTATCTCACATATTAACTAATGCTGTAATGCTATAATGATTAAATGCTGTAATAAATTGTTAATTTATCAATTTAAATTCTTCTTCAATATTTCTTTGAAATCTTCTACTGTAATTTCAGAATAGATATCGTAATGTACCGCTGATTTTATTTGGATACCTTCCGGCACGTTTTCAACCAAAATATCCCATTGTTCTTTTGTTAAAGATTTTATAAAAAATGCATACTTATGCGATACGGCACCGGCCGGCAAATATCTGTGATACATCTTTGCAACAGACTTAAGCATATCCAAATATGGTTGTAAATCGGTAGTGGTTGATGCTTCTTTACTGTCTATCCATGCAACGGGAATTTTCTCTATTGATTTTCTTTTTATAATATCAGTTTTTAATAATAATTCAATATCAAATGCAAACTTTTTTTCTTGATTATTCAGAATTATTTCACTGACGATTTCAGCTCTGAAAGCTTTAAACCCACACTGCGTATCTACAATATAATTCAATCGCTTCAACATTCTTTTCCAAAAATAAATAAACAACTTGCCTCTTATGTCTCTTGTATCAGCTTTTAAAACAACTGATTCCGGTTCTCTTCTTGAAGCTATTGCAGCATTCATTTTATTTTTTACAATGCTGTTGATCAATAAACCACATTGTCCGAGATGCGTAGATAAGTCAGCATCTGTATAAATAATTATATGATTCTTCTTTTTTTGTTGAGTTGCATACCACATTCCGTATTCAATTGCACCTCCTTTTCTGCTGTCGTCGGTTGTTTTTAATTGATTCACAACTTCCAATCCTTTATCAATTGCATCTTGCAGGTACAATACTTTGACATTATTTCCCGGATATTGTTTTTTTAAAATCTTCTCAGCTATAGCACCGCTGTTTTCAGGGCAACCGTCATCAATAATCAACATATCCCAATTAATATGTTTAAAACCATCAAAAAGGTTTTGTAATTGATTGATCTTTCTCATTAAGAAATCTTCACCGTGTTCATGCTCACTTTTCATTAATATTCTTGTATGTTCCTTATACACAGAAAAAAGAACAGTAACACTTATTTTTTTATCAATCTCAGATAAATATTTCTTTGATTTTGCAACTTTTACGGAAGAATGTGCAATTAAACTGTAATCATTTTTTTTCTTAACCATCAGCTTTTCAATCGCATCCAATTCTTCAGATCCGGAAGATTTACTATATAACAATTCTGCAAACTTATTGATTTTGTACAAATTTGATTCATCTGTTAAATCAAGTGTATTCTTCTCTTCATCAACATCATTTTGTTTTATGAAATCTATTAAATCCATCTTGAAAAGTTTAAAGCCTCGCTAAATTAATAAAAAAAAATTATTATGCAAGCATGATTATTAATTGTGAAATGTTAAAATCAGTTTCCTTCTTCCGCCGTTATTCCTGAATTCACACAAATAAATACCTTGCCAAGTACCAAGATTCATTCTTCCTTCAGTAACAGGAACCGTAACAGAACTTCCTGTTAAACTTGCCTTCACGTGAGCAGGCATATCATCTGAACCTTCAAAAACATGTGTGTAATAAGTTTGATTTTCCGGAACAATTTTATTCATAATTGTTTCGAAATCGTGCCTTACCGAAGGATCTGCATTTTCATTCAAAATAATACCTGCAGAAGTATGTTTAATAAAAATATGAAGTAAACCTGTATCATTAACGGAACTTATTTCCTTTTTAATAATATCTGTTATCAAATGAAAACCTCTGTTAAAGCTCGGAAGAATAATTTCCTGTTGATGTATCATATTTAGTTATTACTGAAAATTATATCAATTTTTTTCGAAAACTTTCGATAAAAGCTGTAATATTTAATATTAATTTTGCAATATTTTAAAAATATAACAGTTTAATAAAAAAACCAAATTTAATTAAATATTTTTGATGAAGAAACTAAGCTTCTTATTATTTTTTTTATTTCCTGTTGTTGCAAATGCCCAGCTTATAGAGGTTAAAGGAACCATCACTGATAACAATAATAATTTACTCCCTTATATCAGCATATTTACTTTTGACAGCAAATACGAAACAATTTCTGATACTGAAGGAAAATTTATAATCAGTATTCCGAAAAAATACAAAGAGCTTTATTTTAAACAATCAGAATCAGAACCAATGATAGTTGAGCTTCCTGAAGCTGAAGATAACATCAGCATTAATGTAAAATTTGGCAGCAGCAATGAAATTGAAGTAGTGGTTATTGAAGCAGATAAAATCAATGCAACAGGTATTATTTCCGTAGATGCAAGAATATCAGAGATCATGCCGTCGATAACCGGCGGTATTGAAAGTTTAATTAAAACCGAATTGGGGGTTGCCGGTTCAAGAAATGAGTTAAGTTCTAAATACTCTGTTCGCGGCGGCAGTTTTGACGAAAACCTTGTTTATGTAAACGGAATTGAGATTTATCGACCGCAATTAATAAGATCAGGGCAACAAGAAGGTTTAAGTTTTATAAATCCGAAATTGGTTGCTGATGTAAAGTTTTCTTCCGGCGGTTTTGAAGCACGCTATGGCGGAAAAATGTCTTC
>JAUVIG010000386.1 GCA_030592825.1 Chlorobiota bacterium
AAGCTATTATTCCCAAGCAAAAGAAATCTGTTCTGTAAGAAATTAATTCTTTTTTGCCGGCATATTGTTCTGGACTTGCAAATAACCAAGATTTTGGTTGTCCTCCAGTTGCTGTAATACTTTCTTCATCAAGAGCTCTGGCAATACCAAAATCAAGTACAACAGGGTCTCCGTTTTTTTTAATCCAAATATTTTGAGGTTTTAAATCTCTATGCACATATCTGGCATTCCAAACTGGTTTTAAGATTGTTCCAATAGAATAAATTAACTGGCAGACCTTTTGATCATCACCTCTATAGTCTTTTATTACATCAGATAAATCATTACCTTCAATATACTCTTCAAGAATTATTGTTTCTTTTTCGTATTGTTCAATACTCTTTATTTTAGGAATTCCATCATTTTCATAGAATTGTTCACAAATCTTAACTTCTCTTTCAAACCTGTCATCTGCAAAATTAATAATTTTTAAAGCATATTTATGACTATTAATTGTTACAATAAAAACAGTCTTTTGGCCTCCCGGATTTGCCTGTTTATATTTGTTAATATTAAAATGTTCTAATAACCCTTTTGTTAGTTCAATTGATGCCATAATATTATTTTATCATTTATATTATAACTTTATAAGATTTCTATTATCTATAAAAAACAACAATTTTAACATAAATTAAAATATTATTGATTATTTAAAATTCAATTATTTTTCAAAATTATAAAAAATATTATTATTTAAGGTATCAATTTTCCATTTTAATATAATTTTATACTTGCTTCAACAATCCTCTGCTAAACGTAGATTTTATCTACGTTTTTTCATAATTGATAATTTTCAACTATCATTACATCCTCTGTTCGGACGAGGCTCCGGCCTCGTTCACAATATTATGTATTCGTATGCCTGTATAGTTCGGTCTGTTCCTTGCTAAGCAAAGCATGCAACTTCGCTTCACCATAATCAATAGTTTTCAACTATCATATTTTCAGTTAATTTTTATGAATAATTTGAAATAACCATATTTTTTTGTATCTTGTGTATTCTTAATTTTATAAATTTTAATATTAAACATTATGAAGAAATTATTTTTATTATTTTTAGTATCATTATTTACTGTCGGTTTATTTGCACAAAACGAGAAATTTGTTTCGAATAAATATAAGTTTAAAATGGATGTTCCCGACGGTTTTGTATTTAAAACCGCTCAAGACGGAGAGTGGGGAAGGATGATAGGTGTTCATCCAAAAACCGATACAAAATTGAATGCTTTTACAAGAAAGGGAGTTTATACAAAAGATGAAATTTATGATTTCGGCGTTAACAAAACCGGAATACCGAGAGGTGAATGGAAATTAGTTGCCGAGGGCAAGGATAAAAACGGTTTTGAATGGTACGAAAGATACAAAAGTGATTATAACGGAAAAGTATTATTTGCTTTAATCGGTAAAAATAAAGGAGATGACATTTATTATTTGATGTTTGTTCTCGGACCGAAAGGTGAATTTGTCAAACATGAAAAAAATTATAAAGAATGGATGAACAGTTTAACGGGTGTTAATATTGCTAAAGAAAAAAAATTAGATTCCAAAACTGATTAAAGTAAAAAAACACAACAAAAAAACTCACTTCATATTTTTTGAGGTGAGTTTTTTATTATGTGTAAAGCGTGGCACAGTTATGAAGAAATTTTTTATGAAGAGATATTTACCCCCTTAACAAACGTTTGTATATCAGAAAAAAATAACTGAAATTCATTTTTAAAATCTTTATAATTCTCGTTTATAATCTGCATTGCCTGTTTAGCTTTATTCGGCATGGAAGTATAAATTGCCATCTTATTCAGAACATCTTCAAAACAAACCAAATCGCCATAACAAATTAATCTTTTTTTTCGTATGAAAGGAAAAGCAAATCGTCTTGCTTTTTTTGGCAGCAGGTCTGAATTTTTTAAAACGTAAGAGTGAAATTTTTTTACATAATCTTCAAGGCTTATTTCAGAATATAGCTCCCAATTCAATGCTAAAAAATGATCGTAAAGTATATCAACGGCAACTCCGGAATGTTTTCCGTATGCAGGTCTTAATCGAACAATACTGTTATGTACAACAGGATGAGAGTCGGTATAAGAATCAATTTCTCGATGCAGTAAAATTCCTTTTTTAATATTTTCCGGATAATTTTGATATTTTTTTCCCTTAATCCAATCACCTATAAAGTTCCCGAATTTTATTTCTTCATTATCACCTGATAGGTATATGTGTGCGAGGAAGTTCATATACTGTTAATTTATTATGTTTTGTATTGTTTTTTAGTTTACAGTCTTCAGTCCACAGTTCACAGTCTTCAGTCTGTCAATTTTTTGTTGTGAGCGGTATTAAGTAAAAAGATTGAGTTTTTTAAGTTTGCTTATTATAGAAAAATGTATTTGGATTATTTCTTCCAAGCTGTCTTCATCATTTATTCCAAAATTTATTACACTCTTAAATTCATGCATTTTTGTTTTATTATTGTATTTACATACAAAAGAATAAATATTATATTTTTTAATAAATGCTGTTAATTCCGGATCATTAAAAAGTTTTTTAAAGAGATTTATGTTATTGCTTTGAAGAAAGTGTTTTTTGTTAAACTCTTCATTATTTACATCAATTTCTTTTTTTCCTAGCAGCTTTAAAAATTTGTCAATGCCGTCTTCCTTATATATATTAAACTCGAATTGCTTATTAAATTTGGTTTCAAAGTAGAATTTCAAAGGTTTTGTATCAGATTCTGTTATTTCAAGTGAGATATGATAGATTGGTAAAATTAACTTTAGTGTTTCATGCACGTATGATGATGTATGTTTGATTGAGAATTTTCCCTTGTATTTTTCACTGATATTTCTCCAAAAATTTCTTTTCGGAAATACATCGCCGTATCCGTTAATCATAGAGTGTAATTGAATTAAGACTATCTTTACTTTCTTTTATGCTTATTCTTTCTTAAATCCCGTTTCGGTTAAGGTATAAACAGTTTCGGAATAGCCGTTATCGTTGAAGTCATTATTTTCCTTAACAATGATCTTTTCTTTATCAATTTCTGATTCAATATATAAAAAACCTTCAGAGTTTGTATATGCAATATTTAAATGTGAAATAATCTTACTGTCGTTACTGATAAAAACAGCCCAATGATTTGTTTCTTCTCTGTATCGTCTTTCTATTAACAGAAGATTAAATTCGTTAACAGTTATCTTGCCGTAAACATTATACTGAAAATCAGAATCATATATCTCCAATTTGTTGAACTGATATAATATCCAATCAGCTTCTGTAAGTTCTATTTTTGTTTTATCAATTTGCATATCTGTTTTATCAACAAAAGGCATTGACATTGTTTTTGCAGATGAGAATTTTTCATATGCTGAAGATTGTGAAAATGTTGTTGTTGTTAGAAAACAGATGATAATTAAGCTTAATGTTTTCTTCATGATATTTTTTCTTTCAAAGTTAATTAATTTCAGACTTGAATGCAAATATCAAAGGAATATTTTTTTCATTATTTTATCTAAACTTGTATTTATTTGGATCTCAAAAAATATTTTATCATTTTTGAAAGATAAATTCAAAAAATATATATCTATGAAGTTATTAATGATCTATGTCAAGAAATTTTCTTATAAACCTACGATAAAAACGCTTGAAGGATTTGAAGAACATACAGAAAACAAAACTTTTGAAAATGCTTTGGTGGGATTTATTCAAGCGGAAGAATATGATACTGAAAAAGAAATTTTGAAAGTTGAAAAAAATCTCGTTAAAAATTTAAAATGGGGTGCAAGAAAAAATGAAACCAATTTTGTTGTATTGCATTCATTTGCACATTTATCCGAAAGCAAAGCATCTCCGGAATATACAAAGCAAGTGTTTGATTTAGCCGAGAAACGCTTGCAAAATGCGAATTATGAAACTGCTCAGACACCCTTCGGTTATTTCTTGGATTTGGATATTCAAGCTCCGGGATTTTCACAAGCTCGAATGTTTAAAAGTTTTGGCTGTATTTAACAACATTGTTGGTACGATATTTTTGTTTTCTCAAATAAATGAATATATGTTTAATCCCTTATCGTTCCAATTTTGGGATTTCCATGTTTTATTTGTTGGAC
>JAUVIG010000040.1 GCA_030592825.1 Chlorobiota bacterium
AGATGCAATTAAGGCGGGTGTCCAAAACGGAATCATAAATGAAGTTAAAGCTTATATCAAAATCTATAAAGAAAAATATAAAGATTTAAAAGTAATTTTTACAGGTGGAGACACATTTTTTTTTGTAAAAAGATTAAAAAGTGAAATATTTGCAGACCCAAATCTTGTGATGAAGGGTTTAAACATAATTTTAAATTATAATGAATAAAAAAAATCTAATAATTGTTCTGATTTTTATTCTTCTTGGAAGCTCTCTTAATGCTCAAGTTAATACAAGTTCTCCTTATTCAAGATATGGTATCGGAGATATTGAAAATGAAGTATTGGGCAGGGGGCTCGGAATGGGCGGAATTTCTACAGGATTAAGATTACCGCTTGAAATTAACACAATTAATCCTGCATCATATTCTGCACTGCCAAATAAAGTTTTCTTATTTCAAGTTGGTGTCAAATCAAAACGAATTGACTATTCAACCAGTTCTGATATGGTTACAAATTATGACTTTAGTTTGTCATCAATAAATATGGCTTTCAGTTTGAAAAAATATTGGGCTATGAGTATTGGAATAAGTCCGTTGAGTAGTATAGGTTATCAAATTAGTACAGAAGATTCTGTTTTTTTAGATGACTATAAGCAAGACTATGATAATAATTATATTGGGGAAGGAGGTTTGTCAAAATTGTATTGGGGAAATTCATTTGCATATAAAGGTTTATCATTAGGTATAAATGCATCTTATGTTTTCGGGTCTCTAAGCAAGCGTTTTGAGTCAATTCTGCGTGACGAAGAGTATAATTCGTTTTTGATTTATACTGAAGATAATAAGACGAAAGGTTTGCATTTAAGATATGGGATTCAATATAATGATTCAATATTAAAAAAATATAGTTTTACATTAGGTGCTTTCTACGAAAACAAAACAGATTTTAATATTGATATGTTCAGATATTTATCAAGAACAATTGTAAGAGGAGCTGATATAACTATTACAGATACATTATACAACGATACTGTATCTCAAGGAAAAATTGAAATGCCGATGGCGTATGGACTTGGGTTCTCATTTTTAACAAAAAAATTAATTATCGGAGCCGATTACAAGGTGAGCAATTGGGAAGATGTATTATTATTTAACGAAAAATCCTCATATTTAACTAACAGTTCATCTTTTGCTGCAGGTGTGGAATATACACATAATTATATGTCAAAAAAATATTTTGAAACCGTAAACTTCAGATTAGGGGCTTATATAAATAATACATATATAACCATAAACGGTTCACAAATAAAAAATAACGGAATAACATTCGGTATAGGGCTTCCTACAAAAATCGGTACAAAAATAAATATAGGATTTGATATAGGGCAGAGAGGAACTGTTGAAACAGGTTTAATTAAAGAGAATTATTACCTTATAAACCTTAATTTCAATTTTTCAGATACATGGTTTATCAGAAGAAAATTTTTCTAACAAATAATAAATCCGGCATAATTAATGAATTAATTATTGAGAGGAAAAATATTAAAAAATTAAATTATCAGGTAAAATGAAAAAATTATTAATTATAAACAGTAATAAAAGCAAACGTATGAAAAAGTTAATGATAGTTTTTATAAGTTTATTTTTTGCATTTAGTATTAATGCACAAGAAGGACCTAAAGAAATATTTAAGATTAAATATGCAGCATTAGTAAGTGAGTTTACTCCCAACGGCAGCAAAGAAGTAACAAGTGATAATATTGAGCAATTCAGGGAGCAATATAAAAGGTTGCAAACCGGACTGGAAGAAATTGAGATGGCTAAATTTGAAGTAGCTACTGAAGATAATTTAACCATCTTTGAAATGAAAGAATTTAAATCACTTAAAAAAGAAGGTCAAATAGAAGACCTTGAAAATATCCTGAAAAAGTATTCTGAAGATATGAAACTTTTTCTCGGAGAAAATAATAAGTTTGGTTTAAGTGAACAGGAATGTTTAATGACATACTCCAACTTAAAACAAAGCATCAAAAGAAAAGATTATAAAACAGCTTGCAATTACTGGCGAGAAATGTATAAATATTACCCTAAATATAAAGGTGCTTATTCTAAAGGTGACTTCTTAATGAGAACTGAAATTAAGATGGTTCATAAAGCAGCATTTGAAGCATACGAAAATGCCAAAAAAGCCCAAGAAGAGAATAATGCTGAAGAAGCAAACAAATTTACCGAGCAGCAAAAACAACTTTTAGCGGAAAAGGAACTTTGGATTGATTCGCTTTTAATGATTTACGATCAAAGAATGAAGTATCTCGGCGATGATAAAAATTACGGAACAGGATACCTTAAAGGTAAAAAAGGAAGTTATATTTATGAATACAGAAAAGACAGTGCTTTGAATCAAGCTTATGATTTACTGAAAGAATCAATTGAAATTCAAAAAGAGAATTCATTATATACTGTAGTAAAAGATTATTTTGATGCAAGTATGGATATGGTAAAAGCAAAAAAAATTGGTCCTGAGCAAATGGTAACTGATTATAATACTACAACCGATATATTAAAGAAAAGTACAGAAAAATTTACTGAGTATGTAGAAAAAGAAAAGAAAAAAAGCAAACCTAAAGAGGATAAAATCGAGAATTGGGAAAGAATGATTACAAATAATACAAAAGTTTCTGAATATATTACTAAATATTTTGCATCATCTGAATATTCTGAATGCGAATATCTGATACCCGCTTTTAAAGAACATTTCGATGAACATAAATCAGAAGAAGAATGGTTAAAAACTGTTACCGGAATTTTATCATGGAAAGAATGTACTGATGATCCTTTTTACGGAGAAGCTGCCGAAGCATTATATAATATTGAACCTTCTGCCGATGCAGCATTTAAATTAGCATTATTCTATTTGAAAAAAGAAAAATATTCTGATGCTGCCAAATATTTTGAAGAAGCATATACACAAGAAGAAGACGGAGAAAAAAAGGGAGAGTATTATTATTATGCAGCAGTAGTTTCTTTTGCACAAAATAAATTCAGCAATGCAAGAAGTCTTGCTCTTAAGGCTGCAGGTTCAAAAGAAAATTACGGCAAACCTTATGTTTTAATTGCAAAACTGTATGCTGCAAGTGCAGGCTCATGCGGTTCAGATAATTTTGAAAAATCTGCTGTATATTGGGCCGCTGTTGATAAATTAATAAAAGCAAAATCAATTGACCCGAGTGTAGAAGCAGAAGCAAATAAATTGATAAATAAATACAGCTCTCGTTATCCAAACTCTGAAGAAGGATTTATGAGAGGAATCTATAAAGGTAATGCTTATAAAATAAATTGCTGGATTCAAGAAAATACTTCTGCAAGATATTAGATATAAAGCAGAGTATAAAAAATCCCGAAGCATTGATGTTTCGGGATTTTTTTATTTTAAGATGCCCGATAGGTGCAAAGCAACTTATTTTTGTATAATAATCAAATTTTAGAAAGCTTATAGTCAGTTTATTAACAAAGTTGCTATGCACCTTTTTGTGAAAAGCTACTGATATTAACAATTATACAAATACTAAAATCGCTTGTCTCACTGTTATTAATGTATAAATCAATTTGTACAATCAAACTATTAGGAAAATGAAAAGATTACTAATTATTATTTTAGCTCTGTTAATTGCATTTAACTTAAATGCTCAAGAACCGGCAAATGAATTATTTAAGATAAAGTATGCAACATTGGTAAGTGAATATACTCCGGACAGAAGCAAGGAAGTATCCAATGCCGATATTGAGCAATTTAGAGAGCAATATAAAAGGCTGCAAGAAGGACTCAAAGAAATTGAGATGTTCGAATATGATGTTTTAACCGAAGGAAACATTTTTACAGATAAAGAGTTAAAAAGCATTGATAAAGAAAATCAAGTTGATGATCTTGAAAATATGTTAAAGAAATATTCTGAAGAAATGAAGGTATTTTTAGGCGAGAATGATGAATTTGGAATTGGTAAAGAGGATTGTTTAAAAACATATTCTAACTTAAAGCATTGTATTGAAAGAAAAGATAATGATGCAGCATTTATATATTGGAGAGAAATGTTTAAGTATTATCCAAAATTTAAAAATGCATATTCAAAGGGAGATTATTTAGTTTGCCAAAAAATTAAAGAGACCATAGGAGATAAGAAAGAATTTTATATTGATACATTGTTATTGCTATATGATCAAAGGATAAAATATTTGGGCAATAATAAAAAATACGGAACCGGCTATTCAAATGGCAAAAAAGGCAGTTGTCTATATAAATACAGAAAAGAAAGTGCTTTAAACGAGGCTTATAAGTTGCTGAAAGAATCAATTGAAATTCAACAAGAAAGTTCTTCATATAATGTTGTTAAAGATTTCTTTGATGCAAACACTGATATGATAAACGGAAAAAGAATTGAACCGGAAGAATTTGTAAATAATTATATTGTTTCAATTGAAGTATTGAAAGGAAGCACTAAAAGATATTCAGACTTAATTGATAAAGAGAAGAATAAAACCAACCCGAACATTAAAAATATTGAAAATTGGAAAATATATATTGCCAATAACATAAAAGTTTCGGAATACATTAATAAAAAGTTTGCATCTTCCGGACCTGCAAAGTGTGAGTATTTGATTCCTGCTTTTAAAGATAACTTCAATAAGAATAAAACTGATACTGTATGGTTGAAAAAAGTATCCGGAATTTTATCTTGGAAAGAATGTACCAATGATCCGTTTTACCGTGAAGTTCTAATAGAATTATATTCATTAAACCCATCAGCAAATACTGCTGCTCTCATAGGTGCATTATACTTAAAAGAGAGAAAATACACTGAAGCTCTAAAGTTTTTTAAAGAGGCATATGAAAAAGAGCAAGATCCAAATAAAAAAGCAGAATTTTGTTATAATGCGGCTTATATTTTATACTTAAAAAATAATTACCTAGAATCAAGATCATTGGCTCGTAAGGCAATTGAATACAAAGGAAACTTTGGCAAGCCGTATATTCTTATTGCAAGATTATATGCCGGCAGCTATGCATCATGCGGAACTGAAGATTTTGAAAAATCTGCCGTATATTGGGTTGCAGTTGATAAACTCATAAAAGCAAAAAATGTTGATCCTGCTTGTGAAAAAGAAGCAAACGAACTTATTATTAAATATAAAAAGAAGTTCCCGAATAAAGAAATCGGATTTATGAAATTAATTTATGAAGGGAATGTATATAAAGTAAATTGCTGGATTCAAGAAAATACTTCTGCAAGATATTAGATAAAAAGTAGAGAGTAAAAATTTCGAAGTATGGATGTTTCGGAATTTTTATTAGAAAATTTATCTGACCCTGAATTTTTTTATGATTTATATGGTTGAGTCCGGTTTAAAAAGGTCAAAACTTGCTTTTAAATCGGTCTAACGAATTTTTTAATTAACTGAAAATAAGCTATCTGACTTTTGTAATTTTAATAAAAGTATCCGTCTGATCGGTTTTTAAACTGCACCCATGGCTTAAACTATCCGCGACTTTAAAATTTCATAAGAATAGCTGGTGTTTTATTTTTAACAGCAAATTAAACAAATTTATAATTGTACATATTTTATTATATTTTTGTGCAGTATTAATAAATTCACACGATAACTTCACCGATAACTTCAAATATTAATGTTTGTATTAAAAAGAAGTATAATCATCAGTTATTTGATAAGTTTGGTGTTGTTTGGTAAAACAGAAGCTCAAACACCATACTTCATTGAAAAAAAACCTTTAACAGGTGAAGGTACATTTGCTTTCTTAAGGAGATATATGCTTGATGATAATTCATGTAATTTATCTAAATTTTTCTCTCTCAATAATATTGATAAAAATACTGAATTACTGTTTGACAAATCATACAAGCTGCCTATATACATATATAAATACAATGGTACAAGTATAAGGTCAACAATTAATAATTATGATTATAATTCAGCATTAAGAATAAAAGATTATAATGAAAAATTGCTGAAAAATAATTTAAGAAAAACGCATTATACAAAATCAAACATATTATGGGTTCCCTATAGTGAATTACATTGCAAAGATAATATTTCAAATATTGAAGAAATCAAAACTAAACCTAACATTATTACTACAAAGACAGAGGTGCTTTTCGGTAATAAATATAAGGAGATTGAAGTATCAGATGAAAAATTAAAGAACAGAGTTTTTTATATTGTCAGCGGACACGGAGGACCTGATCCGGGAGCAAGATATGTCGGTAAAAATCATACATTATGCGAAGATGAATATGCATATGACGTAAGCTTAAGGTTAGCCCGGAACTTAATACAACATGGTGCAACAGTATATATTATTATTAAAGATAAAAATGACGGCATCAGAGATGAAAAGTTTTTGCTTTGTGATAAGGATGAAAAAAGTTATTACAACAAAGAAATACCTCGAAAACAAAAAGTTCGATTAAAGCAAAGAACTGATGATGTTAACGGTTTATATAAAAAACATAAAAAACTCGGTGTAAAATCACAAATATTAGTTTCGATACATGTTGATTCACGCAGTTACAATAAACGGCAGGATGTCTTTTTCTATCATCACTCAAACAGTAAATCAGGCAAAAAAACAGCATTATCTATTCATAAAACTTTTGAAAAAAAATATCGTAAAGTTCAAAAGGATAGGGGATATCACGGAACCGTAACTGCCAGAAATTTATATATCTTGGAAAATACACTGCCTACAGCAGTTTTCATTGAACTGGGAAATATTAGGAATCCATATAACCAAAAACGAATTATTTTATCGGATAATCGTCAAGCATTGGCTAATTGGATATATCTCGGATTGATCGAAGCTATTAAGTAACGAAATAATCTATTCTTTTAAACTTGTTCGGTTTTTGCTCAATTCGCAATTTTTTTTCTCTAAAAAACACTTAAAATAACCGGTTATTCGCAGTGTTTTTCAAATCGAAAAAGAACAAAATAATTACCTTTAAATTGAACATTTTATTTCGCTGCAATCTCTTAGTGAAAAACAGTAAATCTTTAAAAATAATTTTTAATAAGATAAAACCGGTAGAATTTTTGTGTATATTTTGATCAATTTGAAATAAAATTTGAATTTCTACGTATTAAAACAAGAAGTTTATGTATAAAAAAGATTATTTCGTCAAAATATTAATACTTTATATTATTTTTGTAATTTTATAAATAAAAAGAAGATACTCTCAAATTATATATGGAAGACCTTATTATTAATAAATTCAGGAACGGCAACGAAATTTTTCCTTTTATTAATCTAAATGCAAATTCAGGTGTTTGTACGATCTCGGGAAGTTCATACATGCAAGATCCCAAGGTGTTTTTTAAACCGGTAATTGATTGGTTTAAAAAATATACTTTTTTAAAAGCAGGGGAATTGGTTGTTATTTATAACTTAAAAAGTCTAAATACGGGAACGAGCAGAGTTTTATACGAAATTCTTGAAATACTGAAAGGGTATAAAAACAGAGGCGGGAACGTATATATAAAATGGTATTATGAAGATAGTTATGATTCATATGCAGATGATATAATTGATATAACTTCCGGATTCGGAATTAATGTTGATGTATTAGAATCTTGAACATCTGATTGCAGATAAGATATATTATCATTCATTATTAGAAATATAATTATACTTGCTGTTTCTGCCGAGTTTTTCTTTAACCCTTTTCATTGCAGTTTTTATATTTTCTGTTTCATCCTCATTATATGTCTGATCTAAAGCTTTTACCAAAAAATCCAATGTTTTTAAATATTGCTTTTGGTATTCATAATTCAATGCTTCCAGAGTAAATAATCTGCCCGAATCAGCACCACTTATTTTGTGAGCGTATTTAAGAAGTTTTTTTGCTTTTTCAGGCTCTTTTACTTTAATAAATAAAGTGATTAAGCTGTAGCAAACATTTAAATTATAGGGATCAGACGCTAAAGCTGTTTCAAGATAATGCAGTGCATTTCTGAAATCATTCATATAATCCATATGTAATTGAGCCATTAATTGATTGGCGCCTGCATGATCACGATCAGAGGATAATGCATAATTCAGATTCTCTAATGAAATTTCAAGATCATAAGGATAATTATCCAAAGCTTTTATGTAATATTGGTCTGCTAAAGTTGCCATAAGGCTGTATTTTATAAATGTGAAATGACAACCGGTTTGCTGCGATTAGTGATATTGTAGTTAATCCTTGTTGTCAAGAAATAAAAATGATTGATTTAGAACGGATAAAAAAATCCTGTTCAGACTGAACAGGATATAAAAAGGTTACAGAATAATTACCCTATTTCTTCCTGTGCAGTTTTGATATATTAAGTATAAAATGATTCATATTGGTACCTCCTTCCATTTAGATTTTGTGTTGCAAAAATAGAACTTATTTTATTAATTCCAAATTTAAAACTGCTTTAAAATATCATTACGCATTGAAGTATATTCTTTTTCATTAATCAGTTTTTGATCTTTCAATTTGTTTAGTTCTTTAAGTTTAGAAATGACTGTCTTTTCTTTGTCTTTTCCTTTTTTCTTTTTTGTATAAGCTTTGTATTTATCTTTCATCTTTTTGGCCAAATCTTTGCCTTCTTCCAATTTTTCAATGTAGAATTTTTTAAAGTTTTCTGTATTGAAATTTTGGAGTGTACCACCGGCTTCAAAATGATTAACAAAAACATTACCGACTGCATAAGTTGAAGCCCCTGATATAATTGCCATTGAAGCCATACCAACAACAGTCCCTATTGCAGGAATAACTTTGACAACAGATGCACTTGTTCTGGCAATTATACTTGACAATGTTGCAGCAGTTAAGGCAGTAATCCAAGCTTTCCCTTTTTCTTGTGAATAATCAACTTTGTAAAAGTTACATAAAGATTTTAACATGTCTGTTTGAACTGCTGTAACTGCAGCAATATCTAAAAGAGGGAAGGGGATTAGACCCGCACTGACAGACCAATACATATGTCTTTTTATTATTGATTCGCTTGTTACTTCTTTTTTTGATTTTATTTGTTTTTCTTCCATGATTATTTAATTTAATTATTGGTTTCTCAAATATTTAAAGGTTTGGTTAAAGATACAACAAAATATTATAAAATAAAAAAAGCCTCACAATTTAATGTAAGACTTTTATTTTTAGTGTCGGGGCGGCAGGATTCGAACCTGCGACCCTCTGCTCCCAAAGCAGATGCGCTAACCGGGCTGCGCTACGCCCCGAAATTCAAAACAAAATAGGCAGATTTGTTTGCGACTCTTCCGATTCCATATCGGAATTCGCTAACCGGGCTGCGCTACGCCCCGAAATTCAACAATAAAATAGGCAGATTTGTTTGCGACTCTTCCGATTCCATATCGGAATGCGCTAACCGGGCTGCGCTACGCCCCGAATTTTCTGTAATTTTCAAATAAAAGACAAAACTTTTATTCCGGTTTGCAAATAAAAAATTTGTCTGTTTTTAATTGCGGATGCAAAAGTAAAATAATTATTTTAATAAAGAACAAATTGTCTTTTTTTAATTCAGTAGTATCCCAATATAGAATATTTGTATTTGTAAAAAGCACAACTTTTATAGAAAAACGATATTATTTTCCTAATTTTACAATCAGTAACATAAAGATAAAGAAATTGATAAAATGGTTTGTGAGTTGTATGAGCTTACGGAGGAGGAGATTGGGATTATTGAAGATTCTGTGAAATAATGAACAAATGATTCGTATATACTTTGATTGGAATGTAATAAGTAATCTTAAAAGAACTGAAATTGAAAAATTTCAAAAGCTTAATTCTATTCTAAAAAAGTATGAACACAGAATTTTCATTCCTTTTTCAAATGCCCACTTGCAAGATTTGAGAAAAAGTTTCCGTAAAGATGAAGATAATTCTTTATCTTATAATGATTTAAAATTATTGTCCGGTTTATCCAAAAATTACTTTCTTGAATGGAGTACGAATGAAAAAAGAACACTTTATTTGAATGCTACTCCGGAAGAAGTTTTTAATAAAAACAAAGAATACTGGACTGGTAACGACCCTATAAATATTGAAAATGTTTTTGATGATTTCATAACTTCTCTTGAAAATACAGAAATGTCAGATATTGGGAAACAATTAAAAAAGGTATTACAGCTAACTTCAATAGGAAATACAGAAACTCAACAAGGTATAAATGATTTCTTTGAGACTGACAACATTTCAAACATGTGGGAATTGCTCAATCAAACTTCAAGATATATGTCAGGTCTAATGAATGATAAAAAGGCTTTCATCAAAAACAGGAATAAACTGAAAGAGGGAGGTGTTAATCTTGATATAAATCATGGAAATTGGAGTGAAAAAGATGTCTTTGACAAACTCAATGAAACTTTGGAACAGTCTGAATTAAAAATGTCTTTTAGTGATTTTCTAGAATATTCAGAAAAATTTAAGAAATCTAATGATTTGTTTGACAAATTTACAGATGCTTATGTTCAACTTGATATGTTTGGATATAAACAGGATAAGTTAAAAAAGCCGAATAATGACATGAACAATATTCTTAATGATTCTCATCATGCTTTTTATGCAGCACATTGTGACTATTTTATTGCTGATGATATTAATTTAACTAAAAAAGCAAAAGCATTATATTCTAATTATAAATTGACTACAAATATTTTTACTGTTGATGAGTTTATTGAGAATGAAAAAACTATTTTTTGTAATCAACCAAAGAGTATTGAAGAATTATTGAAATTACAAGCAGATTTATATAGAGATGAGAATTTTTCAGAAGTTCAGGAAATAGATGATTTAACATATACAGTTTTCAAACTGCCTTTTCTACTTTTTGATTACTTCAATTATCTGGTGATTGTTCAACAAAAAGATAACGATGGTTTTGAATACTATTTCAAGAGAGCATATAAAAATTATTCAAGGTTTATATTTGATACAGAAATAGAAACACTTTTAAAAAGAATCATAGATGTTTTTCCGATATACTATGGTAAAAATGCTGTAAAAGAGTTTAAAGAAGTAATTTACAAAGAAGAAAAAAACTTGATACTTTTTCAGGATAAATATTATAATGTCTTTATTAGAAAAGGCGATTATAAACCGGAATTAGCATTTTACTATTCAAAAGAAATTAGAACCCTTTCTAAAAAAAGCAAAACAAATTAGTCCGTCACTGTCGAACCAATTTGAAAACTACATTACGGTTTAAGTATAAATCACTGTTATTTATTAACTTTACAGCAAAAATTAATCAACACGAATTCAAACAAGCAACCAAAACATGAACAAATTCAACACAGAAAATAACATAACAGAATTCAAAAAAGCAAAAGACAATTAACAGATAAACAGATGACACTCCAAAACTACACCGAAACAGTAAAACAAATAAAATCCGCAATACTTCACAGCAGATATATAACGGCAAAAGTTGCCAATAAAGAAATGCTGTTTTTGTATTATGGTGTAGGCAAAACAATATCCGAAAAAGTAGCTGCCGAAAAATGGGGCAGTAAAACCATTGAAAAACTTTCTGTCGATTTGCAAAACGAATTAAAAGGATTAAGAGGGTTTTCGCCTGAAAATTTAAAAAAAATGAAACGTTTTTTTGAAGAGTGGTCGCCTTATTTTAAAGATAATTCATTACAAATCCCAATTAGTTCGTCATTGACGAACCAATTACAAGAAACAGATAATCAACAAAATATAATTGGGTCGTCACTGACGAACCAATTTATTGAAAACTTTATTAAAGTCAGTTTTACAGCTCATTTTGAAATTATCACGAAAGTAAAAAAGTTGGATGAAAGGGTATTTTACATCACAAAATCAGCACAAGAATTCTGGGCAGTCAGAACACTCCGGCATCATTTAAAAAACAAACTATTCGAGAAACAAGCCCAACTACCGACTAATTTTGAAACAACTTTACAAAGCCAAAATAAAGAAAAAGCACTGGCTTCTTTCAGAGACCATTATTTATTGGATTTCGTCCGGATATCCGATGAAGACGAAGAAGATGAAAAAGTCCTTGAAAATGAAATTGTACTCAATATCAAAAAGTTTCTTATGTCGCTTGGCAATGATTTTACTTTCATCGGCAATCAATATCGCATAATAGTGGAAGATGATGAATATTTTATTGACTTATTATTTTTCAACAGAACACTGCAAGCATTAGTAGCTTTTGAATTAAAAACAGGAAAATTCAAACCGGAATATCTCGGAAAAATGAATTTTTATCTTTCTTCCCTTGATGAATATGTCAAGAAAGACCATGAAAACCCCTCAATAGGAATTATTCTCTGTAAAGAAAAGAAAAATAAAACAGTAGAATTTGCTTTTCGTGACTACAATAAAGCTATGGGAGTAGCAACATACAACACCAGTCGTAAACTTCCGGATAAATACAAGGACATCCTACCCGATGCAAAAACTTTGAAGAAATTAATGGAATAAATACCGGTTTGTTAGATGTGATTTTGTTTGAAAAACTCTTTTCAACAAGCTTACTGCCTCGTTCACAATATCAACTGCACACTTATCATATATTTAGTGCAGTAACATACTGCACTTTTAAAAAGCTCTATAAAATAACACAATAGCAAATTCGCAACAAGCTGTTGCGTAAATTTTATATAATAAATCTCAATTTGCCGGATACTGTCTGGCAAATTGTAATATATTGAATATCTGCAAAATATAATTAGCTCGACACTGTCGAACCAATTACATTTATTATACTTAAAATAATTTTTTTGTCACATATTTATACTATTTTTGTGACAAATATTAAAACGATGTCTATTCCGGCTATAAAACAAATTGAGCAAAAAATTAAGCATTTAAAGAAAGGCAAAATACTCTTTATTGCTGATTTTGTTGAAATTGCAAGTGATGTTACTGTAAGGCAATCACTCCAACGTCTTACAAAATCAGGTTTGATTATTCGCTTATCTCATGGTATATACTATATTCCCAAACAAGATAAACTGTTAGGAATAATTCATCCCTCAATAGAAAAAATAGCAGAAGCCATTGCAAAAAGAGATAAAGCACGCATTATTCCGACCGGTTCTTATGCTCTGTACAGATTAGGGCTGTCAACACAAGTACCTATGAATATTGTTTATCTTACTGACGGTTCACCGCGAAAAATACAAATCGGAAAACAAAAAATTAATTTCAAAAAAACAAACCCTAAAAATCTTGCAGTCAAACATCAGTTAAGCAATCTTATTATTCAGGCATTAAAAGAATATAAAGAAGACAACATATCCGGAGATGAAATAAAAAGGCTGAAAGAAATCATTATTCAGAGCAACGAATCGGAAATAATAAAAACCAATATCCGAAATGCTCCGGTAAGAGTTCAAAAAATAGTATTGCAAATAATAAAAGAAATTAAAAATGAAACATTCATGACCGGTTTTAAGCATACAAGAGAATGATTATTGCTTGCGAATAACAAGCAAAATTAATAAAACCTTACAAGCGAATGTTCCTATAAGACCTTTAAAATTATAAAAATAAACTTATGAATAATTGGCTGAACTTAAACGAAAAACAACAATTTGATTTATTCAGTCAAATTGCATCACAAACAGCTTTGCCGGATTATGCAATAGAAAAAGATGCATGGGTAACACTTATATTAAGAATGTTGTTTCGGTCAGAGTTAAGTCCACATATAGTATTTAAAGGCGGTACTTCATTAAGCAAAGCATATAACTTGACAGAACGATTTTCGGAAGACATTGATTTGGCAATTGACAGAAAATATCTTGGTTTTTCCGGTGATTTAACAAAAGGACAAATCCGAAAACTGCGAAGAAAATCACATGATCTTTCAGCAAATAAATTGCCTCAAATTTTACAAAAGGAATTATCCGGCTATGGAATCAATGAAAAATTATTTAAAATCTCTGTCCCAAATATTAAGATTTCAGACCAAGACCCGGAGGTTATTCATATAATTTACAAATCTGTTTTCAAAGAAGAATCTTACTTGCAATCAAAAGTTTTGTTAGAACTTGGGGCACGTTCTTTAATGGAACCGCATGAAAGTAAGAATATCCGGTCTGTAATTGATGAAACGTATTCCGATGCAGAATTTTATGAAAGAGATTTTAAGGCAAATACAGTTATTCCTGAAAAAACATTTTTAGAAAAATTAATTTTATTGCACGAAGAATTTCAAAAACCGAAAGATAAAATCAGATATCACAGAATGTCAAGACATCTTTATGATATCGAACAAATAATAAATACAGAATACGGAAAAAGAGCATTAAAGAACAAATACCTTTTTGAAAATATTTGTATTCACAGAGAAAAATTCACACCTTTAAAAACAGTTAACTACAAAACTCTTAAACTTGATAAATTAGACTTTTTACCTCCGGCAGAATTTATGGATTTATACCGTACAGATTATAAAGAAATGCAAACAAGTATGATTTACGGCAATAGTCCGGATTTTGATTTGTTAATTGAAAATATAAAGACTTTTTATTCTGAATAGAAATTGACAGAAAATCTATTTAGAAAAAAACATTTAAACATATCCGGTTCCGACCTTTTGAAAATTGCGTTAAGAAATTAATATCAGTTGGCGTTAAAAAAGAAAATCTGTTTGAGCAGTACGGGAAAGACTGTGAGTTTATTTTCTTTTAGCAAAAAGAGATTGCGTACCATCTTTATTTAAATGGTCGGTTCGAAGAAAAATTTTAACGGTATTCATAAGACAAAATGTTAAAAAGTTAAGTGAAACATTTTGCCGAAAAATTGAAATAACTGTCTTTTTTCCTTTTACAGAAAAATACGTAACGCCCTAAAAATAAAAAGATTGAAGAAATACGTTTCATTCCTTCAATCTATCCTGCGGAGAGGGGGGGATTCGAACCCCCGGTACCGTATCGACGGTACGCCGGTTTAGCAAACCGGTGGATTAAGCCGCTCTCCCACCTCTCCTGAAAAAAGAATGCAAATGTATAATAAATTAAATTTTCGTACAAGAAAAATTAAAAAAAACTTATATTTATTTTATAACAAACCTTGATGTATGCCTGCTGTTTTGGCGAAGCAATATATTTTTTCCCGAAGTCATTTTTCGGACAGCTTCATCATTATAATGTCTGATAGTGATCAAAAAAAGGCCGTCATTATATAAAACACTGAAATTATTCTTAAGTTCTTTGATTAAGTTGGGGATTTTAAATTTATTATTTGTTATACAAATTGAAAAGCTTATTGCAGAAGACTGTATTAAGTTAGCTTTAATTCTGTATTTTGATAATAGTGTAAATATTTTTCCCAGATTATTTTCAGAAATAAAAGAAAAATCTAAAGTCGAAAGCGAGATCAATATTTGATTGTCCTTAACAATATATATAGGGACATCAGGATACAAATCCGGACTCATATCAGAAATATCAATAATATCCGTCCCGTTTTCTGCCGGTTTATAAAAGGATTTAACTTTTATCGGTATTGATTTATTCTGAAGAGGTTTAATAGTTCTAG
>JAUVIG010000648.1 GCA_030592825.1 Chlorobiota bacterium
AGGTACAGAGAACAATTTAAACACTAAACACCTAAACAATGTAACAATGTAATTCCTAATTTACAAAATTACTATTTCACTAAATTAATAAAAGACATGAGTCAACGAATAGATCCAAATTTTACATTAGAATTAGAAAAATTCGGAATATCTGAAAATAATGAATGCTTTCACTGTGGTACATGTACAGCAGCATGTTCACTAACTGAAAAGGGAGTCATTTTTCCGAGGAAGCAAATCAGAGCGGTTCAAATGGGGCTGAAAGAAACACTTGCATCAAGCGTAGAACCGTGGTTATGTTATTTCTGCGGCGATTGCAATGAACAATGTCCGCGAGATGCAAAACCGGGAGAATTAATGATGTCTCTCAGAAGATATCTTACTTCAGTTTATGATTGGACAGGAAT
Organism: Chlorobiota bacterium; assembly: GCA_030592825.1. Lineage (GTDB taxonomy): Bacteria > Bacteroidota > Bacteroidia > Bacteroidales > JAADGE01 > JAADGE01. Next base: position 408 of record JAUVIG010000648.1, read on the forward strand.
TTCAAAATTGATGTATAAATCTAAACTATGGGAATTCATTTTTATATTCCTTATTGCAGCCGTAGTATTAATTCTTTCAATTATATTTATGCATGTTCCGGCTGAAGCTGAAAGATTAACATCGCAGGGTGGTGTTGCTTTAAATAAATTTGCACCGGTAGATTTGATTCATCTCGGTGATATGGTAATCTTCATTTTATTGGGAGGCTTGCTTATATCCAATGCCTTTAATATGTATTATAAAGTTATATTAAAAACCAAAGTAAAAGTATCATTAGGCACTTATATTAAGGAGTTAGGTTCTTTAATCTGGAACTTCGGAACACAATGGAAATTCAGAAAATGCGACGGAGAAAAAACATACTGGTTCATACACTTATTGCTTATGACCGGATATGTTACTTTATTGGTCATGATCGTTGTCTTCTTATCATGGTTTCAAACAGATATAATTCACCCTTGGTATCATCCGCAAAGAATACTGGGCTATTATGCAACTTTCGGATTAATGTTAGGTGTTATATATTTTATGATCAAGCGTTTCAGAAAAATAAGTGAAAGCAGTAAGAATTCACATTTTACAGATTGGACATTTTTAGTATTGTTGCTGTTAACGACAATAACGGGCATACTGGTTCACATATTCAGGATCAACGGATTAGCAATGCCTACTTATTATATGTATGTATTTCATTTAATGGTATTGACACCTATGCTCTTAATTGAAGTTCCGTTTTCTAAATGGTCTCATTTAGCTTACAGGCCATTGGCAATTTATTTTGCCAATTTAAAAAAAGCAGCATTAAAAAAAGAAGGTAAACTATAAAACAATAAAATAATATATAATGGAAGAAGTCAGAATTGGTGTATACATTTGTTGGTGCGGAACTAACATAGCAATGATGGTTGATGTTGTGGATGTTGCCGAGGAAATGAAAAAACTTCCCAATGTTGTGTTGGCAAAAGATTATAAATATATGTGCTCTGATCCCGGTCAAGATATGATCATAAAGGATATTAAGGAGCATAATCTTACCAGAGTTGTTGTTGCTGCATGTTCACCCAGAATGCATGAATTAACTTTCAGAAGAGCACTTGAAAATGCCGGATTAAATCCATATATGTTTGAAATGGCGAATATCAGAGAACAAGTTTCGTGGGTACACACAATCAGAGAAGCTGCAACAAAAAAATCAAAGTCACTGACTGCTGCTGCAATAAAGCGTGTAAGTTATCATGAGGCACTTGAAAAAAGATATGTCAATATCAACTCTGCAAGCTTGGTTATAGGAGGAGGTATTTCTGGCATAACAGCAGCATTGGAAATTGCTGATGCCGGTAAAAAAGTCTAT
>JAUVIG010000622.1 GCA_030592825.1 Chlorobiota bacterium
ACATTTTATTAAAAATAATAAAGCATGAAGAATAAACTTGCTGTAATAATAACACACCCAATTCAGTATTATTCACCATTATTCGAACTGCTGACAAAAAGAGAAAAAATTCAAATAAAGATTTTTTACACTTGGGAGCAATCTCAAGAAAAGGTGTATGATAAGAAATTCGGGCAAGAAATAAAATGGGATATCCCTCTTCTTGAGGGTTATGACTACTGCTTTGTCAAAAACGTTTCAAAAACCCCCGGTTCAGGTTCTTTTAGAGGTGTAATAAACCCTACTTTAAATAAAGAAATAACCGTTTGGAATGCTGATGCAATTCTTGTATTCGGATGGAATCATCATTCTCATTTTAAGGCAATGCGTTATTTCAAAGGTAAAATACCCGTATATTTTAGAGGCGATTCAACTTTACTTGACGAAAAAGCCGGTATAAAAACTATTTTGCGAAGATTGTGGCTAAGCTGTGTCTATAAATTTATTGATGCAACCCTTTATGTCGGAACTAATAATAAAAATTATTTTTTAAAGCATGGTCTAAAAAAGAAACAATTATTTTTTGCCCCGCATGCAATTGATAATGACCGCTTTTATGATAAAACGGGGAAATATCAACAAAAAGCTGATAAATGGCGAGCCGAGCTTGACCTTTCAAAAAATGACACTGTTTTTTTATTCGTCGGAAAATTTGAAAAAAAGAAGAATCCTTTATTATTAGTAGGAATAGCCGAAAATTTTCCTGAATATAAATTTCTCTTTGTCGGAAACGGAGAATTAGAACAAGAAATGAAACAAAAAGCAGGGCACAATGTTTTGTTTTTACCGTTTCAAAATCAGTCTCTGATGCCAATTATTTATCGTCTTGGTGAGATTTTTGTTCTTCCTTCTTCATATAATGAGACTTGGGGACTTGCCGTAAATGAAGCTTTGGCTTGCGGAAAAGCTGTTTTAGTTTCAGATAAAGTGGGCTGTGCTGTTGATTTAGTAGAGAATAATAAAAATGGTTTTATTTTTAAATCAAATAATAATGAAGATTTAATTTCAAAAATAGAACTATTATCTTTGAAAAAAATTAAAAATTCAAATTTTTCTGTTCAAAAAATTAAAATTTGGAGTTTTAATGCAATAGCTCATAATCTTGAATTCTTAATGAAATAATTGTTCTTAATAATTCTTTATGCAAAATCATTTCTTTTCAATATTGATATCAGCTTTAATCACTATATTTATTACACTTTTTTTTAATCCGGTTTATGATTTTTCTGTATATATTTGGTCATATATTAGTTTTAGTTTTATCTTATCTGTTGCTTTGAGAATTTTATTTTTAAGAAAACGGGTGGATATTCTTTTTTTTACTGCAATATTCCTGACATGGCTGAATTTTCTGCAACCTTACCTCAGATCTGAAAAAGTAACTCATTTATATAGAATCATTCCTGAAGGTTTTCTTTTTGAAATGTCTTTTTTCTCTGCACTTGGTATTATAGCATTATATCTTGGATATTATATAAGTTTTTCAACAAAAGTTATTAAACCTATATTCAAAACGAATAATAAATTTAATTCAAAACAATTAGGCAGAATAATGATAAGTGTAATGTTTTTGTTTATCAGCTACCGTTTTTTTTATATTTTTTTCTATGAATTAATACAACCGTTCACTGGAATTTTGGCTATCTTAAATTACTTACCGAGTCTTGTTTCTGTCGGACTTACATTAATAATACTCAGAAAAAAGGGAAATAAAATAGTTATTATTATATTATTTACTTTTTTAATTATTCAACTTTTTATAGCTGTTGCACAAACATTGTTTATTTATGTTATTCTTCTTGTTTTTGTTCCATTTTTAATCTATTTTTTTGAAAGAAATAAAGTTCCGATTATTTCTATTCTTATAGTAACTGTTTTACTTACTCCTTTATTTATGCTTAGGCATTACTACAGAAGAGATGTTGCAGAATGGTGGTATGGTGAAAAAACTGTAACTACTGAGTTTTTAGTAAATCGCGGTATTAATATAATAAGCGAAACCTACAGCGAAGGAGATATATTTGATACATCCGATAAAATAATTGATGCGGATAAAGATACAAAAAATCGATTTGAAAGCATTTCATATCTTGGACAATGTGTGTTTCAGCATGAAATTAAAGCTCGTCCCTATTTGTTGGGCGAAACATTTTGGTGGCTGCCGATTTCTCCTATACCCAGAGTTATATTACCGTTTAAACCGGAAAATACAATGGGTACAAA
>JAUVIG010000270.1 GCA_030592825.1 Chlorobiota bacterium
AGGGTCATCAATGTCTCCGCCCGAAAAAACCCATGGGTCTCCCTCTTCTTTATGACCGGAAGTTTGATACCAATCACCATCTATACCTGGCATCCCCGTATGTAAACTAAGCCCCATATCTATACCACCGGAACTCATTTTAACGGATGCAGTTCTCCAACGGTCGCCTCCGTCATATTTTGGAACTCCCGGCAGTTTAAACAACATTTCTGTATCGTTTTCATAAGAAAAATTTGTGAAAGGGTCGCCTATTGTAATTTTGTTTAATACTTGTGGCTCATTACCGTTGAATTTTGTACCCGAATAATTTACAAATGGCATAATTTCAACTTCTCCGCCTGTCCTTGTTTCCCAACCTGACATTGTTCCGTAGTTATTTGTATAATAACTTGCTCCGAAATGGTATCGGTAACCTGTCGCTCCTTTATTCATTCCTAAAGAAACATCAAACCCAATCCCTGATTGGTTGCTGCCTATTCCTGTATTTAATTTTACAGCAACAGGAGAAATATATTTTTGAACTTCATATCCTTGATTTGTAGCTATCGGACCGAACATAGCAACAGATGAAATTGCAAAACTTGATACTGCTCCGCCTGTTAAAATATCAGCTAATAGCCAAGTCCACAGTTTTTCACCTGTCGGGTCTGTATACTTCAAAGGATTATTCAAAACATAAGAATAGCGATTAAAGTTTTGCGTAAAATCGGGCATTTGTATGTAGTTGTCGGGGGAGAGCATGCGTCCGAGGATGGGGTCGTATAATCTTCCGTTCATGTTTATTAGGGCGAATTGCGGGAGCATTTCGTGTCCGGTATAACCCCTTGAATTGATAATCCCCCCAACCCCCTTTGAAAAGGGGGAGTTTAGCAGCGTCCATGTTTCAGGGTCTCGCATTCTTCCCCATGCATCGAAGCTTTGTTCGACTAATAAAGTTCCTTCATCATCTGTTATGTGGGTTATTGAACCGAGGTAATCTGTATATGTAAACAGCATTTCACCTATACCGTCAGTTTCTTTATAAATTGCACCGCCGGGTAAATAATTATATTCTGTTATTTCACCTGTAAAATTGTTTATTGTTTTTTCACAGCTTCCGAAAAAGTATTTTGTTTGTGCAATATTTCCGTTATTATTTGCTACAGTCTTTTTTCTTTGATTGTTTAAGCCGTAAGTAAAAGTAAGTTTAACTCCGGGGATTCCTTTATTAAATCCTTCGCTTATTTCTTCAACTTTGTTAAATGCTGTATATGTTATATCTTGATTATCCGGCGGCAAATAAGTATTTCCGGTAACTTGTGTTACTGCGTGTATTTTATTTGCATCATAGCTGTATGTTCCGGCATCTGATTTAAATGTTATGTTACCGGTGTTGTTATAATTAATCGAACCTATACTGTTGTTAGTTCTGATTCCGCTTAAGCGATTTAAATCATCATAAACAAAAGTTTCGGTATTATTATAAACGTGATCTGTACGGCTTAAAAGGTTTCCGGTTTCTTTTTCAAAATCGTATTCAACATATTGAAATGTGCCGGAATGGATTAGTTCGGGGCGGTGATAGTCATCATAGGTTTTGTATGTTGTTATTTCGTTTACTCCTTTACAATATTGTGTAAGTTGTCCGAGAGCATTCATGTCTTCTGCTTTCCAAATTAAATATCCGTTATCTTCTCTGTTAATTTGTTCTAAATATCCGTTATCTGCCTTATAATGTTTTGTGTAAGCAAAACCGGAAGGATATGTCATGCGATTTATTCGTCCGAAATTATCGTAATTGTAGGAATATGTATAATCTTCGTTTTCAAATACTTCAGTAATTGAAGATAATCTACTTAAATTGTCATAGATGTAGGTTTTTGAGTTTGTACTGTTGTCAACAGGCTCAAATGTTTCACTTTTAAGCATCCCTAAACCGTTCGGAGCCGTATCATAAACATAAGTTGTTACACCTTCCTGTCCTGATTTTTCTGTTATTCTGCCGGCAATATCGTATTTCATTTCATAAATGTTGTTATTTGCATCGGTTTGTTTTGTTTATACAATTATAGTTAATTTTACCTGAAATAAAAACTGTTGTTTGTGCCTTATAATTGTGTTGCAGAAAAAGTTAATGCTTTGTTTTAAAGTAGTTTGGAAACTACTGAAATTTATCGACGAAGACACAGTCTTCGCCGAGCGGGGGCTGAAACAAAAAAGAAGCAAAAAGGGCGGAAAGCAAGGCATGGCAAGGCATTGATTTAATTGTTGAAAACTTTTTTATTTTCTAATTTTTCAGTGCCAAAAAAGACATAAGAAATTGATAAATTCAACTTTTTTGATACCGTTTTTGAAAAATATCCGGTTAATGAAAAAGTGTGGTCAAAGACATACGCTCAACGGTTTTGTTGTTTATTTTTGTTGTCAGATAATACGCCGGTCAGAGAAATTAGATTCCATATTTCATTCTTCAAAAAGTTTAGCATAATTTGAAATAATAATCTTTTTTACTTCTTTTGTATACTCTTCTTTATAAGGCGGTTGATGGATAAATTTATCGCCACACATATTAAGTTTAGATTCCCCTGTTATTATTAATACATCAAAAGCAGTCGTAATTTCGTAATCATCTCCTGACAAGACAATAATATTCCCTAAATAAGGGGGTTTTCTATATGTGTTAAATCTATTTACAACATGCTTCCTAAAAATAGTATTTTTGGGTCTTATTTTCACTTTTCGATTATAAAGATCTAAGTAACCCCAATAATCACCAATAATGACTCGTTTATTTGTGAAATCAAAATCGGCACGGTAATTTTGATACAATATATTCAGGAACCTTGATTCGTATTCACTCAAAAGAATATCATTATCAATCTCGCAAAAATTCAAATTGACAGTATCTGCCTGCCCAAAAAGTGTAATATCCCTACAATAATTCGCATATTTGGAAATAATCTGCTCTTTATAAACTTCTTTTGAAGTAGGTGAAATAAATGGCTTCCTGCCAAAAGCACGTTTTTTTTGTTTTGTTATTATTATTGCGTCAAAAGCATTGGTAATTGTATAATCATCTCCTGATAAGATAATAATATTCCCTAAATAAGGGACTTTCCCCGATTTATTGAACTTATGTGCAACATATTCATTAAATATAGTATTCTTGGCTTGCTTTTTCACTTCCCGATGATAATTAACTCCAGTGTCCCAATAATCCCCGAAAACGACCCGTTTGTTTGTGAAATCAAAATCGTTGCGGTAATCTTGATATAATATATTTAGAAATCTTGATTCGTATTTATTCAAAAGCATATCGTCATCAATACCGCAACTATCTAAGCTGAGTGTATCGGCTTGCCCGAAAAGTGTAATGACATTACAGAGCGACACAAAGATTACTAATAAAATACATTTTTTCATATCAGGAACCTTATTCATATCAAAATCCGTTTATTATATAGGGTGTTGAATAAATCACCATTTGCCTTGCATACAATTCTAAGGGCAATGTTATCGGATTTATTAGCGGCAATGTAGGGATTCCTGCCCGTAACAAACCTAATCTTGCATGGTGAATGCATCCGTTCCCGAGACCGTACTTGTTTCGGGAAACCTACAATTTATATTCGACATAGCTTGGAAGCTATGCTGAACGGTATCCTACGTTGAACTGGGCTTGGAAGCTATGCTGAACTGCATCCTACGTGGAACTGGCTGTGCGCAGGCTCAACCGAACTGGAGTACCTTTATATCTTACCAACTGAGCTACACTTAAATGTTATTATATAACATCAATAACCCTAGAATAATATTGATCATCTTGAATTATCCAAATTACTTCATAACGTTCCTCCCCTTTTCCATTAAGCATATATATATACACACGTCTTTTGTCTTCTGACTGATATACTTTACAATCGCTTTTTATAGGTTTATTCCTTTTTGAATATTCATGACAAAATACCGGGTCATATATATCATTGACAACACTGTCCGGAAGTACAAAACCATATTTATACTTACCGTAATATATTGTTTTAATTCTTGATTTTTGATCAATATTTTCTGAAGAAATACCTACTAAAATTTCTTTAATATATATGTTCCCTTTTGAAAAGAAAGCAGTACTGTCAGTACAACTTTTATGAGCTATTTTATTTACTTTTATTTTAGCTGTATATCCGGAACTATCGGAAGATTTTAAATTGAAAAATGCAATTTCACTTTTTATTACACCGTCAGGCAGGTTTAAAAAGCTTTCATCTTTATTGTAAATAATTTTATTATCTTGATTTCTCTGTCCGTAACAAAATTGCTTACTAAAAGATGTTGAAATAACAGCAAAAATTATAATTATTAAAACCCTGTTTATTTGAATGATTGTTGTCATGATATTTAAGTCTAATTATAATCATTTATAAAATATGTCATATTATAAATTATCATCTGTCTTGCAAACATTTCTGCATTTAAAAGAAGCGGTGCAGTAACCGGCAAAAAAGCATTTATGTTTACCACACCTGAAAACAGCAAAGATCTTGAAGTATAATTAATACATCCATATAATAAACCATATTTCAAACGACTTGTACCAAAAAGATTACGACCATCATTAAGATGCTTTGTCATATTTGAAAGCAATTTTCCATTTACATTATGAAGTTTAACATTAGAGTGCTTACCCCAAATACGAAAGTATGAATTAGAGCCATCAACTGATTCTCCTTGCAATGTTCTTTTAACATATTCCATTTCCCATTTTAAGCCACCCTTGGCAGTACTCCCTAATGTACGATCTTCCGGTCCTACGGAAATTAAAATTTCCTTATAAATTGGGTTGTCGTCAGCATCATATCCGGCAAGATATTTTCCATTATTTTCACTGTGTCCTGCAAGTTCCCAATAAGCCTTTACATCTATTGCCGTACCATTAATACCTGCAACAATATCTTGAAAATTAGCTGATGCACCAACCACATACCCAACATTCTCCATAAATGTATTATCATTATAAGCCCAAATGCCGCTCCATTCATTCTGTGTTATATTATACGAACCGGCACCAAAACCTACATTCACATCTGTCATACCGCCGCTCAAGACTGCCATGCCGGTTGAATTCATATATGATCCTGCTACAATACATGCAGTATTTGCCATAAAGCCACCGCCTGCTGCAAATTCAGCTGCAATACCGCCTGATACAGCACCTATCACTGCTCCTCCGGCTATATATCCTGCCATACTCCAACCTGTTGCACCCATAGCATTACCTATTTGATATCCGGAATATCCTCCGAGAACAGCACCAATAATAACTGTCGACCAAACAATCTCACCATCCGGATCAATATACTTCAAAGGATTATTCAAAACATAAGAATAGCGATTAAAGTTTTGTGTAAAATCGGGCATTTGTATGTAGTTGTCGGGGGAGAGCATTCGGCCTAATACAGGGTCGTATAATCTGCCGTTCATGTTTATTAGGGCGTATTGGGGGAGCATTTCATGTCCGGTATATCCTCTTCTGTTAATAATGCCGGATAATA
>JAUVIG010000322.1 GCA_030592825.1 Chlorobiota bacterium
ACCTGTTGCCGGATTTGCCACCAAACCGACAATCGGAAACTTCTTCCACATTATTTTTTGAACAGATAAAGGACGATAACAATCAAATAATTTAATTTTAAAACCCAATGATTCAAATTCAGATTGAACTTTCAAAAAGTCTTTTAAAACTTCATATCTTAACAAACATTTTGCACACGGATAAAGTATTGTATCAGTGAAATTATTTTCTGTAGCGTATCTGATATCAAGAATAAAATCTTTTGAGAATAATGTAACATCCACCAAATCAATATCTTCAAAGTCAGCAGTAAGTGTATCCAACAATTTCGGTTCAGGTATCTTTGCTTTAAAGCTGTATCTTGATGAATCTTTGTTGAAAATAAAATTACCTCTTTTATTTATATTTCCTGATGAATCCTTATTATTGCAACTTAATAAAAATAAAATTGTCAATAATGCAATGGATATTATTTTAATTTGTTTCATTATTATATTTTGAAGCATTAGAAAAAGAACATAAATATACAATTATTTTACAAATGAACTTAAAATTATTACTTGCTGCATTTTTCATATTCTTCATAAGTTGCCAAACTGATAATGAGAATGAAAAGAATATTAAGGACATAAGTTCTGTTATTCAAATTATTTCAGCCGAATTATTTAAAATTGAAGAATTTGATATTTATCGGGTTTTATCTGTGTATGATAAAACAGGTGCAGTAACAAATAAGTATTATCTTGTTGAGAAAGACAAGCAAATTCCCGTTGAAATTTCAGATAAAAAAAATATTATCCGAACACCTGTTACGAATGTTATATGTTTATCAACAACGCACATTGCGTATATTGATATGTTGGATGAAACAGATAAAATAACAGCCGTATCGGGTAGTCAATATATTTATAATCCGGTTTTAAGAAAAGGCATTATTTCAAGAGAAATAAAAGACGCAGGTTATGAAAATTCTTTGGATTTTGAACTTCTTTTAAGCTTAAAACCCGATGTTGTTACAGTGTATGACATTAACGGAACAATTTCTCCGGTTATAAATAAAATCAAGAAGTTTAATATTCCGGTTATTCAAATTAATGAATATCTTGAATCATCTTTATTAGGGCAAACAGAATGGATTAAATTTTTCGGAGAATTATTCGGAAAAAGAGAACTTGCCTGTACCAAATTCAATGAAGTTTACCGGAATTATAATGAATTGAAACAAAAAACGGATAAGATTAAAAACAAGCCGAAAGTTTTGTTAAATATGCCGTGGAAAGGAACTTGGTATATTCCGGGTGGAAAATCTAATATTGCTCAATTAATTGAAGATGCCGGAGGCGATTATATATGGAAAAATAATCCGGAAAAACATAATACCCCTTTAAATATTGAAGATGTTTATTTAAATGCTTTTGATGCAGATATTTGGTTAAATCCCGGACAAGCAAATTCTTTATCTGACATATTTGGTACAGACAATAGATTAGCAAAGTTTAAGCCTGTTAAAACAAGTAATATTTATAACAGGAATAAACGATTAAACAAATTCGGAGGTAATGATTATATGGAATCCGGAACCGTAAGACCTGATTTAATTTTAAGAGATTTAATAAAAATCCTTCACCCTGAACTTCTGCCGGAACATGAGCTTTTTTATTATACAAAATTGGAATAAAAATAGTTTGATTTATTCTAATAATTTATATTTGTGCTTTGATTAAACATTTGTAAAATTGGATTATTCTGTTTATACATATGTTGCAAGCCATAAGGAAATAAAATAATAAATGATACAAAAAATACTTAAAAGAATTTTTACATTTAATGGTATATCTATTACTATTGGAATTATAGGTAGCCTTGCAAGTATATTGACAGTATTTATATCTCAATGGAATACGACTATTAGTTTGAAATGGTTTGTTTTTTCAATTTTTATCTCATGTGCTTTCATATTAATATTGATAAAATTATCTATTAATCTAAATAATGAACTCAAAAGAAAAAGAATAAATAAAATATTTGTTTTAAGGTATATTCCAGAAAGTACAACATTTATAATTGATAAAACAGAAGCACTTGGTTATTTTGCAATGGTTAGTATTTTTTTCCTTGATGACGATTACGAAACTGAATTTGGTAAAGGATATGTTAAAGTTATTCAAAATGAGTTTATCCAAATAAAAATATTAGACATTTCTGATGATTTTAAAACAAATTATCAAGATAAACTTGTCTCAATAAACAATAATGATATGAATATTTTAAAAAAGATTGTTGTAAAAAGTTATATAACTTATACAAAATAAATAACTATGGATAAAGATATTGACATAAGAGTTGCAGAAATAATAAAGGAAGGCAAAATTGTAATTAACAAAGGCTCAATAGACAATATTGAAAAATATATGGAATTTGTAGTTTATGAGGAAGGTGATGAAATCACAGACCCTTTAACAAAGAAAAAATTAGGACGTTTAGAAAACCCGAAAGGTATATTTAAGCCAATACATATTCAAGAGAAAATGAGTGTTCTTATTACTTTATTAAAAAGACCAAGTAAGCTTTTAAGTTTTTCTGCGTTTGTTGAGCAAGATGCAGAAATTGAATTACTAAAAACTATAAAGATTGGAGATAAAGTAAAGGTCATTAATGCAATATAAACGTCTTGTAACACCAAGCTAAAAAATCATGCAGGCAAAGGTGAAAATTGAAAACAAGAATAATTAACAAACACCGCAAAATCTTTAATTTGATTTTGTAAATAATTTTAAAGGTAAATTAAAAATTTGGCTGTCAAGTAGTTTTTTCCCTTACTAATTTTAGCCAAACGTTAAATAAACAAAGCAGAAACAAGCAATGACAATAATCGAAAAAATAATCGCAAATCATTCAAAATATGATACCGTAAAACCGGAAGATATTGTTGATATTGAGACAATTGAATTAAAGAAATGAACAGTTTACGATAACCCGTCAAATTTTATTTTATATACTTCAAATACCGGAGATATAAAAGGAAACAGGAATTTTTGCAAGGAACTTAATATTGATACATCTTTTAGAATTTACGATATGACTAAAAAAGAAAGTATAAAAATATTTGAAGACAGCACTATTCGTACAGTTTGGGACAATGATAATGAGAAATGGTATATCTCTGTTGTTGATGTAATTGCTGTTTTGACAGAAAGTAAACGACCACGAAAATACTGGAGCGACTTAAAAGCCAAACTGTACAAGGAGGGGAGTCAGTTGTCCGAAAAAATCGGACAACTGAAAATGAAATCTTCCGATGGTAAATCTTATATAACCGATGTAGCTGATACAGAACAGCTTTTCAGGTTGATACAATCAATACCGTCACCAAAAGCAGAACCTTTTAAACTTTGGTTGGCTCAAATTGCGTCAGAACGATTAGATGAAATGCAAGACCCCGAATTAACAATTGATAGGGCTTTAAAGGAATATTTAGAATTGGGCTATTCTGAAAATTGGATTAACCAACGTCTTAAAAGTATTGAAATACGTAAAGAGTTAACAGACGAATGGAAAAAAAGAGCTTGAAGCAAAAACAGGAAAAAAAGTTGTAAGTCCAATAAATGCTAAAACTGTTTTGAGAGAAAATAAAAAGACTAAAAAACTAAATTCCAAAAATAAGAAATAAACAATAAGAAGTCGATACAATACCTTTATAATAGGTGTAGGCATTGTCCGACTGCATTCTCTCAATAATTGCTTTTAAAATTTAACATCCCTTTTTAATTATAACAATTTTTTATTAATTTTGAAATTTCAGCATTCTGAATGTTGCAACTGTATATAGAATGCTTAAATGTTAAAAAAATAAACTAAATAAACAAACTAAATAAACAAATAAACAGTTAAACAAATAAACAGTTAAACAAATAAACAGTTAAACAAATAAACAGTTAAACAAATAAATAAATAAACAATTAAGATATGGCAATGACAATAATAGAAAAAATTATCGCAAATCATTCAAAATACGATACCGTAAAACCCGGAGATATCGTTGATATTGAAATAGATGTAAGAGCTGCTCGTGATTTCGGAGGACCTAATGTGGTTAAGCATATTATTGAAAAAAATCTTCCGATTGATGATATAAGTAAGGTATTCTTTACATTTGATACAAACCCAACCGGTTCTGACCAAAAGTATGCTGTTAATCAACATATTTGCAGAACTTTTGCAAGAGACAGGGGAATTAAAGTTTTTGATATTAACCACGGAATAGGAACACATGCCTTAATAGAAGAATGTATAGTGTATCCCGGAACTACAATTGTAACTACCGATTCTCATGCAAATATTATGGGTGCAGTGGGTGCATTCGGGCAGGGTATGGGCGATAAAGACATTGCAATTGCTTTCAGTAAAGGAAGTGTATGGTTTAAAGTTCCAAAATCAGTTATAATAAATCTTAACGGAAAACGCCCTGCAAATATATCAGCTAAAGATGTAGTATTGAACTTATTAGACCGTTTTGGAGCAAATAGTTTACTTCAATATTCGGTAGAGATCTACGGCGAAGAAGTTGATAAATTTACTCTTGATGAAAGAATTACAATTGCATCAATGGGAACTGAAATGGGAACAATCATTATTTTATTTCCGCCAAATCAAGAAATATTGGATTACAGTACTTCAAGAGCAGGTAAAAAAATTGAAGCTGTTCTCGCAGATACAGATGCTCATTATGAAGAAGTTTATGAT
>JAUVIG010000004.1 GCA_030592825.1 Chlorobiota bacterium
CAGGCTATGATTAATTTTAAACACACACGACTATGATTATTATACAAAATCTATTGATAACCCGGACGTTGAATGTTGTGGATGTTCCATCCGGTCTTTAAAATAATATAAAAATAAACGGATGAAAAATAAAAAACCCTTTATCGGAATATCAGCATTTCTAATTGTATTATTTACCATGCCTTTAGGACATGCAGCAATGATAATTACGGAAAATATTTTCGGACATGAATATATTTATCATGCTGCAATAATTATTGGTTTTACAGGATTATTTCTGTTAATATGGGGAGTAATTTCTGCAAACGAAAATAAAGCCACATTTCTCGGGCTTTTTGCAGGTCTTTTTATTTGGACAGGTTGGATAGAATTTGCTTATGTTTACTTTGCAAATAGATTCGGAGTAGAACCGGCAATTGTAAACGGTGAAGTTGTTACTAAACCTGAATACTTGATATTACCGTCATCAATCGGTTTTTGGGCTGTAATAATGCTGTACTGTTTTTTCGGTACAAAATCGGGCTGTCAGTTTTTCAATTGGTTTCAAAAAAAGTTAAAACTTACAAATACTGTTGAATTAAAACCTGCAAAAAGAAATACTGCAATGACTACAGTATTAGAGTTAGTAATGTTGTTATGGACATTCTATCTTGTTTTACTTTTTGTTTATGATGATAACTTCTTTGGAGACAGGCATATAGCTACTTATTTTGTTGCTTTTGGTTCATTATTTTGGTCTTTAATTCTGTTTATAAGGCTTATTAAAATTACAAAGCCTGCTTATGCAATCAGATATGCAATCCCCACAGTAATTATTTTTTGGAATTTTATAGAAATACTCGGCAGGTGGGACTTCTTTAAAGAAATATGGATAGAACCCGGAAAATATTGGCTTGAAATGCTGTTGATTTTAATTGTTTTTATTGTCCTTGTTATTTTAAGTTTTTTTTGGAAAAGAAAAATAAAAAATCAAATTACCGATTAATATTTGTTATATGTATGATCTATCTGAACAAATGAATAATACCTTTTGTTTCTTCCGGATAGTTAATGTTTTCGGTTTCTTCGGTAATTTTTGTTTTTTCCTTTCCTCTGTTTCCTATATATGTATTATCGTCTTTTCCTTCAGCTTCAATAACATAAAAGTATATTCCGGGTGCTGCTAAAGGCCCTTTATTATTTTTACCGAGAATCATAATTTTACCGTTCCAACCTTCATTAATGATATGATTCATGTCGTATGTTTCATACACTTTTTCACCCCATCTACTGTAAATGGTCATATGAAATTCTTCCATTCCTTTTACAATATCTTCAGTGAACTTATATACATCATTTGTACCGTTACCGTCCGGGCTGAACATATTCGGAACATTTTGTAGGTGTGAAGGTTCTACTTCTACTTTAATAAATATTGTATCTGTATCAGTACATCCTGACTCATCAGTAACAATTAATATTGATTCATAAGTTTCTCCTCCTTCTAAATATGTATGTATAATTGAATCTGAATCAAGAACCAATTCTTTCGGACTTCCGTCTCCGAATTCCCAGTCTCTTTCTTGTGCCCAACTTGTCTCATTTGTAAACGTTACATCAAGTTTTGCTTCATTTCCATCGTGTTTTATCGTAAATGTCGCTTCTTCAACATAAATAGTGTTTATAGTATCTTGCGGGCATCCGAAATTATTTATTACATGGAAGTTATAACCGTTATTACCGGGAACATCAGGTGATGCATAAACAGTATGCAAAATTGTATCTCCGCTGTAGTTTATGCCGCCGGTAACGTCAATATTTTCTCCTGACCAATAAGTACCGTAAATAACATCATTTATTACTTTATACGGAACTAAAGTGTCTTGAAATGTCCACACATCAGGTAATACATCTTCTTGAAATATTATTGACCATGAATAAACATAACCACTGTCAAGAGCTTGATTATCTTCAATTGTTATTGTCCAGTTTCCGTTTAAGGAGCAACCGATAAAATTATCAAAAGATTCATCAGGGAGATATGAAGATTCCGGAATAGGATTTGATGTTGTATTACTGTTCATAGTTCCTGAAGTTGAACTTGCAGACCAATAATATAAATAAGGAAGATTGTTTGCTGTATCTCCTAAAACCGCATTGTTTGTTGCATCATAATCTTTCATAATAACAGTATTTCCGTCTTCACATGACAAACTTACTTTTAAGTTTCCCATATTTGAATGAATTATACTTAATCCTATTGATTCAATATCACCTGATGCATATGTTGAACCAAGAGGAAATTCATCAAATGTTAATGAAGAAGAATAAGGTGTTTCATCATCAATGTCTTCCGGATCTTCCGGATCTTCAATGATTTCATAAACAAAAGGCTCGTCCTCCCATAATTCCGGATATGCTTTTCCCATAAGCGGTGTAAGGCTGCCTTTACAAATGCCGTTTTGTTCTTCCGGTATATCAACTTTTGTTTGTGAAAAATTAGGCGGTATTGCAACTTTTATAGGCTGAATAATAAAACCTTCATCTGAATTTGCATCAACAACTTTTAATTTTACCCTGTAACCGCCGCCCTCATCATATTTACGGGTAACAGAATCTATTCCGATTCCGCTTTCAGTTCCGTCATCAAAATCCCAGAAATATTCATAAGGTTCAACGCCGCCTGTAACTTCTGCTTCAAAAATTATTATGGAATCTCTGCATGTACTTAAGGTGTCACCGTCAGATACATACAGCGGTTCAATATTATTTGTAATAACAATATTTAATTGAGAATAACCTATAACAGGCAGCAGAAATAAAATTAATAATGTTACTTTTTTCACTTCAATTTTTTTTGCAAAATTAATAATATTAACAATACAACAAAAGATATGTTTTAAACACATCTTTTTAATAAATATTTTATAATTTGATTAAAATTTAAGCAATTTATTATTAATTAGTGTCTGTCTATAAAGTCAGTGTTTGGTATATAATGTCCGATTTCGAGGCATCCGAAGTGTTTATAATCAGGAGTTTGCTTTTGTAAATGACTGATTATAAACATGAGGATAACAGCTTGTGCCGAACTTGTTTCGGTAAAGAAATCGGACATTATGGACATACACTAATTATTATCCGGGACGACATATTTTGGCGTAGCATAGATTTATCTTTGTCAAAAATAACTGTAAAAGATATATTATGCAAGTTTCTATGTCCCAAAGTCAGGGTTTGACTAATATAATAAACAGCAAAAATATTAAAAGCCCTACTGTGTGTCAATTAGAAAAGTCAAGCCCTGACTTTATTGATGATTCGCAACTAAACAGAAATTATTATCTTTGTTGAAAACCAAGGCAAGTTTCAAATATACCAATTTCCAAAACTATGAAATCTAAATACTTTTTAAGATACAAATACATAATTGAAAAGCTGCAAAGAAGTAAACTTGCAAGCTATTCGGAAATTAAAGAATATCTTGCCGATAAATTTGAAATACTCGGCTGTGAGTTCAGCTATTCTTTAAGAACTTTTCAAAGAGATAAAACAGATATTTCAGAACTTTTCGATATAATTATTGAAAATGACCGTTTTGAAAATGCATATTTTATCAACGAAGATGAAATTTCTGAACCTGCGAAGAAGTTATTGGATGCCTTTACAATAACAAATGCTTTGCAATTACGCGATGATTATACAAACATAATAAGTTTTGAGGAGCAAAACACAGGAGAGCAAGGAGTATTTTACGAATTGATTGATGCAATAAAAGCTAAAAACAAAATTAAGCTTTACTATCAAAAATATTATGCCGAAACTCATAACGAATATATTTTAGAACCTTTGGCTCTGAAAGAATTCAGGCAAAGATGGTATTTGGTGGCATCTGCCGAAGGAGGCAAGAATATAAGAACATTCGGTTTAGACCGCATCTTAAAAGTTGAAGTATTGAAAGTTAAATTCAAAAATAATAACTTCAATATTAATATTTTTTTTAAAGAATATTATGGTATTATGACTGATATAAATTCTGAATTTACCGAAGTTATTTTGCAATTTGACAGCTTTCAAGGAAAATACATAAAAAGCCTGCCTTTGCATCACAGCCAAGAAATTATTGAAGATAATGAAGCCGAATTAATTATAAAATTGAAACTGCATCTAACTTTTGATTTTAAGCAGAAGTTACTATCTTACGGAAAAATAGTAAAAATAATTTCCCCGAAGTCATTACAAAATGAGATTTGTGAAAAAATGAAAGAGGCATTTGAACAGTATTAATAAAGAATTGCATGCAGAAAGCAATGTGCAATTTTTGCACTTTGCTAATTTTGATAAATCTAAAAAATAAAAAAGGCAAAAATATTTTAAAGAAAAATAGCACCAAGTTTTAACTTGGTGTAATAAAAGTACATACGACAAACAAAAGTCATCTTTAAGATGACTTTACAAAATATAAAGACGAATAATATGATTTGATAAGTCTGGTACAAAAAGATATATTTTGCAAAATCAGGTGCATAGCAATTTAGTTAATTTGCTTATTATTAGATTGCTATATTTTGAATTCTTTGCATAATTAGTTGCTTTGCACCTTTTTGGACTGCACTCTTTGATTATAAGATAATAATAATTTGAAAAATATGAGCATCAACTTCATTACCAACGAACAACTATACAAACAAGTAATTGAACCCATTGCAAAAGCAAGAAAATTTGTTTGGATAGGAACCGCTGATATTAAAGATTTGCACGTTAGATATAATGGTTCGGTTCAATCATTTTTAGCTGTACTGAATTCTCTTGTAAAAAAGAATGTTGCTATACGCTTATTACATGCAAAAGAGCCCGGTATTAATTTCAGAAGAAGTTTTGATAAATTCCCCGGATTGTGGGATGCAATGGAACGACAACTTTGTCCCCGCATACATTTCAAGCATATCGTAATTGACGGAAAATTTGCATATACCGGTTCTGCCAATTTAACAGGAGCAGGTCTCGGAATGAAAAGCCCTAACAGAAGAAATTTTGAAATGGGAATTACTACCACAAATCCTGAATTTGTAGATGCAATTATGAAACAATTTGACGATGTATGGATTGGTAAGTTTTGCAAAGCATGCGGAAGGAAGGATTATTGTGATGATCCGATTGTTGGTTTTAAGTGAACTTACTGAGTTGAATTTTAAAACACTATAAATAAGTAATATATGGAAAGTAATACAATTAACTTCTTTGAAAATTTAAGTCAAAGATTGAATTCAGAAAACAATTTGTCTGATATTACTTTGGCACTAACTCAAACATCTTTTAAATTTAAAAAGTTCTTTTTTGAGTTCTTTTTTGCAGATAACATAGAAACTGAAAATATTGATAAAGTTATTAAAGATGCTCAAATATATCGAGAATATACAAAAGGAGATAGTCGTCCTGATTTTTATATTAGAACTTCTAATGGAAATTTTCTAATTGAAATAAAGAAATATGACAAAGATTATCATTTTAAAAAATACAATAATAACTTTCAAGGTAGTGAAAAAGCTCTTTTATCAATTGATAAATTAAATAAAGCTGATTGTAAAGTTGGAGAAACTTATAAATTTACAATGAAGACTTGGAATGAACTTTATACCGAATTAAAAAAAGAAGAATTTATAGATACTGAACAGCCTTTAATTAAAGGTTATTTAAAGTATATTAAAAATATTTGTAACATAATAAATCATGAAGAAATGGATAACTTATTACAAAAATTCAGAAAAAAGAAAGAAGAAATTCAAAAAATATTTGTTGAAGACCAAAAGCTTCTGAATTTCCTTGCAAAAGAAACAGAAAGAGTTATGAATATAAATAGTTTTATAAAAAAAGAAAATTCAATTTCAGTTTTAAATGAAAAACACTATTACAACGAAAAAAATGAATGTTCAAAAAAGTTTCGTTTTTGGGTTGATATAAATTCGATGAAATTTAATCCTTTTTTTAGAGCAGTTTATGAACTTTATGGTAGAAATAATGTAAAATATGGAGAAAAATTAAAAGAGGTATTAACGAAGAAATATGGAGAACTTAAAAAAGAAGAAAATGGAGGAGTTATGATTGGAGGAGGAAGCGGAAGTGATTATTTTCATATTTACTATTTAGAAATTCCTTTTGAGTTTTCAAGTGAAAATTTTTCTAAAAAATTAAATCAAGCAATTAAAGATAACTTCTTTGATAAAGATTATATCAAAATTGCAATAATTGAGCTAAATGGAATAATTAAAAAAGAGGAAGATGAAGAAAAAAATAAAAAATAATTTTCAAAGCGACACATTCCGGTGTACAGCGTTTGTATTTTTGTTTCAGAATTAAAGAAAAACATTTTTAATTTTTAAAATAAAAAAATATGAAAGCAATTACATTAAATGATTTTTTTGATAGCGTATTACATAAGGAAGAATCTGCTTATAGACGAGAATTGAAAGATAAACAAAAAATTAGTTCATATAAAACTTTAAAAAATAATATTAACCCTGGTGAAATAGTTGTTATTGCAAGCAGACCCGGAGAAGGGAAAACAAATTTTCTTTTTAATTTGTTGATTGATCAAGTTATTGAAAAAGAAGAAAAGGTCTTGCTGCTTTCTGTGAGAAATAACCCTGAAACAAATTTTATTCAGTTAATAAATATTGCAGAACAAAAAGAATATACAAAAAGGACTTTCTTAGATAATGTTATTTTAAATAATAAACAGGTTTATTCTAAATATGAGATTACAAACTTTATTGGTGATGCTTTATCTCATAATCATGATATCAGAGCCATCTATATTGATGATATTCATAGATTATCTATTTTCTCCCAACTGTATCCTAACGAAGAAATATTTCAGGAGCCGATGGTAGATAGTAGTTATTGCTATGATTTAGGGATTCTTTTTAACATTTTAACTACAATTGCAGCAAAATACAGTATTCCAATATTTTTGACAACTGAAATAAAAAATTCATCTGTACAAAGAGGGAGACTGTCAAAACCGAAGTTTGAAGATTTGCTTATCAACAGAATAGAATATATCGCAGACAAAGTCCTATTTTTATTCAGACCTACATATCACGGTCTGACAGAAGATGAGAACAGGAACTCAACATTAGGATTATTTGAAGTCAAAATTGCAAAAAACAAGAATGGTGAAGCAGATAAAATTATTGAATTAAGAGCTAGGGATATGATTGTTGAAGATTTTGAAAATGATTATAAAAAAAGTTCTTTTATATAGATGAAACTAATGAAAACTATTAACATAATCTTATGAATCAAAATATTTATTAACGAAATCCAATAGTGTTTCATACATAAAACTAACAAAATCCAATAGTGTTTCATCATAAAACTTTAAGAAATCCAATAGTGTTTTTTGTTTTTTAAAACTATTTCATAAATATTTTAAAAAAATAATATTTATTACAAATGCCTTTTTATTTTTGTGCATTCCTTTTATGAATAGTTCGGTGCTTATTTATAATTGTATGATAATAAGCAGTTTCAGTAGCCCCGATTTTTAAGTCGGGGATTGATTAAGTGCCATAACCACAGGGCTTTAGTCCTTTTAAAATTGACATTTTGATAATTTAACGAACTATAATTTATGAAAGATGAAAGTTATCCTATGAGAACTAAACTGTACGGAAATCATATTAAATAATTATTAACCGGAAGACTGCAAAAATTGTGAATGAATTTATAAACCAATTAAACGAAGCCCAAAAACAAGCTGTTATAAATTACAAAGGACCTTCTCTCGTTATTGCCGGGGCAGGTTCCGGCAAAACAAGAGTTCTTACATATCGAATTGCACATTTGCTTCAAAACGGTGTTAAACCATGGCGAATTTTAGCTCTTACTTTCACAAATAAAGCTGCAAAAGAAATGAAAGAAAGAATTGCCGGTTTAATAGGAGAGGAGCATGTAAGGTCTTTATGGATGGGTACTTTTCATTCAATTTTTGCAAAATTCTTAAGAAAAGAAGCAGATGCTTTGGGATATCCGTCAAGTTTTACAATTTATGATACTGTTGATACAAAAAGTATTTTAAGAGCTATTATTAAAGAATTGCAACTTGATGATAAAATTTATAAACCGAATAGTGTCTATAGTCGAATATCTTCTGCCAAGAATGATCTGATAACGGCAGATAAATATGAAAAAAATGCTGATGGTAGACGAACGCAGGATGAAAAATCAAGAAAACCTGAACTCTACAGAATTTATAAAATTTATGCCGAAAGATGTTTTCGAGCAGGAGCTATGGATTTTGACGATTTGCTTCTTAAAACAAACATCCTTTTCAGAGACAGACCTGAAATTTTAGAAAAGTATCAGAATAAATTCGATTATATATTGGTTGATGAATACCAAGACACTAATTTCTCACAATATTTAATTGTAAAAAAATTAGCAGAACAGCATAAAAATATTTGCGTTGTGGGAGATGATGCTCAAAGTATTTATTCTTTCAGAGGTGCAAAAATTGAGAATATTCTGAAATTTCAGAAAGAGTATAAAAATCATAAGCTGTTTAAACTTGAACAAAACTACAGATCTACAAAAAACATTGTTGATGCTGCAAATTCGGTTATTGAAAAAAATAAAGACAGAATAAAAAAAATTGTATTTTCTAAAAAAGAAGACGGTGATAAAATAAAAATTATTGAAGCATTAACAGATAATGAAGAAGGTTTTGTAGTAATTAATAAAATTTCAGAGTCTGTTATTACAGATGAAACAAAATATCTTAATCACGCAATTCTTTACAGAACAAATGCCCAATCACGTATTTTTGAGGAAGCTTTAAGAAAAAGAAATATACCTTATAAAATATACGGAGGAACATCTTTTTATCAAAGAAAAGAAATTAAAGATTTATTAGCATACTTTAAACTGACTGTAAATAAGCAAGATGATGAATCTTTAAAAAGAATTATTAATTATCCGAAAAGAGGAATAGGCAAAACGAGTATTGACAGGTTGGAAGGATTTGCAAGAGAAAATAATATTTCGATGTGGGAAGCCGTAATGAAAATTAAATCTGTTAGTTTAGGATTAAACTCAAGAGCTGTTTCTCAAATGCTGACTTTTGCAGAAATGATAAATTACTTTACAGATGAAATTACAGAAAAAGATGCTTTTTATCTCGGAAAAGAAATTGCTGAAAAGTCCGGTTTGCTTAAAGAACTTTTTGCAGATAAAGCACCCGAAGCAATTGCAAGGCATGAAAATGTGCAAGAACTGTTAAACGGAATAAAAGAATTTACCGGAGATGCAGAAGATAATGATGAAGGAAAATTATTGGATAATTATTTAGAATCAGTTGCTTTGTTGACAAATGAAGATAATGAAAAAGAAGAAGATAAGAATAAAGTTACTTTAATGACAATACATTCATCAAGAGGCTTGGAATTCAGGAATGTATATATTGTAGGTGTTGAAGAACGACTTTTTCCGTCCGAAATGTCATCATATTCACCTAAAGAAATAGAAGAAGAGCGAAGGCTCTTTTATGTTGCTGTAACCAGAGCCGAAAAGGAGTTAGTAATCAGTTATTCAAGACAACGATACAGATGGGGAAAGTTGAATGATTGTACACCGAGCAGATTTATAAAAGATATTGATAAAAAATATGTAGATTTTCATTCCGGATATAATGATGACAGTGGTGATAATAACAGCTTTACTGTTGAGAGGAAAAAATACAGTACATTTTCTTCCGAAAATAAATTTGCAAAAAAATCATTTGTACCTAAAAGTAATAAAAATGAAATAACAACAGCTTCTGTAAAGAATACAAATTACAACCGAAAACTAAAAAAAATTGATAACAATACCGAAGGAACTGTTGCAGATAACGGGAAAATTAATAAAGGCACAAAAGTTAAACACAGTAGATTCGGAATAGGTGAAGTAATAAGTATTGAAGGAATTCCACCGAATACAAAAGCTGTAATAGAATTTAAATCAGCAGGAAAAAAGAATTTATTACTTAAATTTGCAAAACTTGAAGTAATAAACTAAATTGATTTTTAACTTACTGTTTTATATGTATATTTGCACAAAATTATTCAGTATTTATTTATGATTTCCCTTCGCATTTAAACAATTAAGTATAAAATAATAAATATACAATAGTCAATATAAAATAGTCAATTAATTATTATGGAATATAATTCATCATTAAACAAACTGATCTTACCGGAATACGGAAGAAATGTTCAAAAGTTGGTAGAAAATGCCGTTGTTATTGAAGACAAAGAAGAAAGAGAAAAATATGTTGATAAAATTATTAATTTGATGGGGCGTATGTACCCGTATCTTCGAGATCTTCGAGATTTTAAACATAAATTATGGGATCATTTGGTAATTATGTCAGATTTTAAATTAGAAGTCGATTCACCATATCCGAAGCCTGAAACATCAACTTTTTCCGGAAAGCCGGAGAAAATTCCATATAAATCCAAAAGAATCAAGTATAAACATTTCGGAAAAAATATAGCAAATATGCTTAATTATGCTGCTGATTTGGAAGACGGCGAAGAAAATACTTTGTTAACAGCATTGCTTGCTAATCATATGAAAAAGTTATATTTAACTTGGAGCAAGGATATTGTAACTGATAGTTTTATTTTTCATAAAATAAATGAATTAACTGATGGAAAATTAACAGTTACCGAAGATATAATCTTGAGTGATTCTCACAAATTGGTTAATAAGCATCATCAACAAAGAAAACCAAGAAAACCAATAAAAAGAAAATAAATTACAGACTATTCGATAAATTATGGCATCTTTTAAGATCAAAGGCGGAAATTCTTTAAAAGGCGAATTGATTCCTCAAGGAGCTAAAAATGAAGCATTGCAAATAATATGTGCTGTTTTATTGACAACAGAAAAGGTCATTATTAAAAACATCCCTGACATTATTGATGTAAATAATTTGATTCAACTGTTGGAAAGGATGGGAGTTGAGATTGAGAAATTAAATACAACTGATTATTCATTTAAAGCAGAATCAATAAATTTAGATTATTTAAAAACTGAAGAATTCAGAACTAAAGGAGCAAGATTAAGAGGATCTGTTATGATTTTAGGACCCTTGTTGGCACGATTTAAAAAAGCATTTATACCTGCACCCGGTGGCGATAAGATTGGAAGACGAAGATTGGATACACACTTTTTAGGATTTAAAAAATTAGGAGCAAAGTTTAATTATGATGCTGATCACGGTATTTATTCAGTTGAAGGGGAAAAGTTAGAAGGAACATATATGCTTTTGGATGAAGCTTCCGTAACAGGTACGGCAAATATTCTTATGGCTTCTGTGTTTGCAAAAGGCAAAACTATTGTCTATAATGCTGCTTGTGAGCCATATTTGCAACAACTCAGCAAAATGCTCAACAGCATGGGTGCAAAAATTAGCGGAATCGGTTCTAATATGTTGATAATTGAAGGTGTTGATTCTCTGTGCGGATGTACGCATAATATTATGCCCGATATGATAGAAGTAGGCAGTTTTATAGGACTGGCAGCCATGACAGCTTCTGATATTACTCTAAAGAATGTAAATTTGGATGATCTCGGCATGATTCCTCATGCTTTTAAAAAAATAGGCATTAATGTAGAACAAGTAAATAAAGATATCAGAATTCCGCCTCATTATAATTATGAAATAGAATCTTTTATTGACGGTTCAATTATGACGATTGCAGATGCTCCGTGGCCGGGTTTAACTCCGGATATATTAAGTGTAATATTAGTAGTTGCCGCACAAGCAAAAGGCAGTGTTTTAATTCATCAAAAAATGTTTGAAAGCCGATTGTTCTTTGTGGATAAATTGATAGATATGGGAGCAAAAATAATTTTGTGCGATCCTCACAGAGCAACTGTAATAGGATTGAACAGAGAAGTTTGCTTGAGAGCATCTGTAATGACTTCACCTGATATCAGAGCAGGTATAGCATTATTAATTGCAGCATTGTCTGCTGAAGGTACAAGCATAATTCATAATATTGAACAAATTGACAGAGGTTATCAAAATATTGATATCAGATTAAATGCTCTGGGAGCACAAATTGAAAGATTTACTTAACAGAATTAAGAATTAAGATTTTAGAAATCTAAAATCTAATTTCTAAAATCTAACTTCTAAAGTATGAGTAAAGAAAATGATTTACAAATAAACTTCCTTAACAGAATAAAAGATATTATTCCTGAAAAAAAATCATTTACAGATGAAATAGCCGATGTTTTAGGAATTAGCACTGACAGTGTTTACAGAAGAGTGAGGGGGGAAACTTTATTAACAATTAATGAAGTATTCCAACTTTGTACGCATTATAATATCTCATTTGATCTGTTTACTCATAATGCTAAGAATATTGCTTTTAATTATGAAGCAATGGGCAGTTCTGCCGGATTCAGAGTATATCTCAGTTCAATTTTAAATGATATGTTGCAAATTGTAAGAGCTGAAAATAAACAGATTATTTATGCTGCTATAGATATTCCTATTTTTCATCATTTCAATTATCCTGAACTTTCTGCTTTTAAAATGTTTTATTGGATGAAAGCAGTTGTGAATGTTCCTTCTTTGCTTGATAAAAAGTTTGCTGTTGCACATATACAACCTGAATTTGCAGAGCTGGGAAAAAAGATATTTGAAATCTATTGTAAAATACCTTCAATTGAGATATGGACAGATGAAACTATCAACAGTCTTATAAAGCAAATTGAGTTTTATTGGGATTCGGGAAATTTTGAGAGTAAAGAAGATGCTCTAACAGTATGTGCACAAGCAAAAAATGAGATTGAAACTTTGAATAAGCAAGCCGAAGTAAGTAACAAAGCAGGGAAACTTGCCGGCGGAGAGCCAAATTTTACCTTGTATCACAGTCAAATTGAAATAGGGAACAATTGTATTTTTACCAAAAAAGGCGATATAGAATCAATATATTTAAGTGTTCATACTTTCAATAAAATAATAACCGGTAATCCGGGATTTGTTGCTGACACAAAATTATGGCTCGAAAATTTTATTAAAAAATCCAACCCCATAAGCGGTGTGTCTCAAATTCACCGATATAAATTTTTTAAACGTGCTTCTGATAAGTTGGATAGGTTAAATACAAAAATTGAAGAAAGTGAATAGTATATTCTTCAAACTAATTTGCATTACTTATACAAATATCAAGAATAAAGTGTATTTTTGTTTTATTATGTTTTAATATAATGAATATAAGTGTACTGAAAAAATATTCATTATAAATTTCAAGAAAAGCAACCTAAAAAAAACATTAATTACAAAAAAATCAGCTATGAAAAAATTGATATTCTTATCACTTTTCCTGATATTAGTATCTTCAGGAACTTTTGCTCAATCTAAAAAAATAATAAACCTTGAGAAACAATTAAAATCTTCATCAGGTTTGCCGGAAATAAAAATTCTGGACAAATTGTCGGAGATATATCTGGATTCTGATATTGATAAATCCATAGAATATGCAGAGAAAGCTCTTAAAAAATCAAAAAAAATAAAAACCGGCAACAAAATTCTTTTAAACTTATACAATACATTAGGTGCTGCTTATTTCTATAGAGGAGACTATAAAAATTCAGTAAAGAATTATGAAGAGGAATTAAAGATAAGTAAAAAAAGTGCATCTAAAAAAAATTTAGCTAAAGCCTATTATAATATTGCATTATTGTATCAGAAATCCGGAAGAAAGGGAAAAGCTGAAAAGAATTTTGAAAATAGTATTGAGATAGCTAAAAAAAATAAATTTAAAGACCTTTTGGCTGTAAATTATCGAACATTAGCTGAATTCTATAACTTCTACGGTAAAAAAGAAGAAGCATTTATTTATTTAAAGAAATACATAATGCTGAGAGATGCCGGTTTTAATACATCTCAAAATATTTTAAGGAAAGAAATTAAAGAAGAAAAAACACTCAGAGAAGAAACTGAAAAAGTTGTTGAAATATTAGAAGAAGACACTTTAAAAAAAGCTAAAGAAATTGAATATTTAAATATTGAAAAAGAAATTGCTGATAAACTGGTAAAACAAGAAAGGGAAATTAACGAATCTAAACAAAAGATTCAAGAAGCTGAGATTGAGAAGCAGAAATTTCAAAATTATGTAATGATTGGGGTAGTAATCATTGTTTTAATTATTGGATTGATTATTTTAAGAGGTTTTATACAAAAGAAAAAAACCAATAAAGTATTACTTAATAAAAACTTTGAGATTCAGCAACAAAAAGAAGAAATTGAAACTCAAAACGGTTTCTTACAACAACAGAAAGAAGAAATTATAACACAAAATGAAGATTTGGAAATTCAAAAAGCAAAGATTGAAGATACCCATAAACAAATTACAGACAGCATTAATTATGCAAGTCGAATTCAAAAAGCAATGTTGCACGGAGAATCTGTTTTAGAAGATAATTTCCATCAATATTTTATTATTTATAAACCAAGAGATGTAGTAAGCGGTGATTTTTATTGGATTAAGAAAATTCGGAATTATATTGCAATTGTAGCAGCAGATTGTACGGGACATGGTGTTCCCGGAGCATTTATGAGTATGCTGGGTATTTCATTGTTAAATGAGCAAGTTACATCAAGACGTTTGGATAGTCCGGGTGAAATACTTGACAACTTACGAAAAAAAATTAAAATATATTTAAAACAAACCGGAAAGTCTGAAGAAACTAAAGACGGTATGGATATGGCACTTTGTCTTATTAATATTGAAAATCTTAAAGCGAAATATTCCGGAGCTTATAATCCTTTATATATAGTCAGAAATAATGAAATAATTGAATATAAAGCAACCAGAAACCCAATAGGAATTTATCTTAAAGAAAAACATTTTGAAACACAGAGCATACAATTAGAAAAAGATGATTCAATTTATTTATTTTCTGATGGTTTTGTAGATCAGTTCGGCGGTGAAAAAGGCGGAAAGTTTAAATCAAAGCGATTTAAGAAAATTTTATTAGAAAATACAAATAACTCCATGACTGAACAAAAACAAAACTTTGAAAATACATTGACAAATTGGCAAGGCGACTTTGAACAAGTTGATGATATCCTGTTTATGGGTATTAAAATTTAATTATCCCTTGAATCCGCAATAGAATATTTAAGAACCTGATAGTCAGGGCTTGACATGAACAAAATGTTTTTTTTAATGTCTGATATTTAAAGAGTCAAGCCATTACCTACGGATTTAAGGTAACCACAAACTAACTTCAGTTTTGTCATTAATTGACAAAATATCATAATCCCCGAAATTTTTATTAACCTGCATTATGCACGCATTAAAATTTTGTCGTAATTGAGGCGACAAACCTTGAAGCTGTATATTAATACTGCGAAAGGTTTGCAACGAAAAGTACGGCAAAATTTTCAAATTTATCTGAAAAAGATAATATCTGTTTATGGAAAATTTTAAAATTTTCATCTGTTATATAAAAACAACAAGGAAAAAATTTTAAAATTAGTTATTATGGAAAACAAGACTCAAAAATTAAACTCAAAAAAAGCATTAAGTATTTATTTAACATTTGTTATTGCATTTATTCTTCTTTTCTTCTTTTTTATCGGAGAAATGAGTGCTCAAGTATATAACAAATGTGCAAGAAGTAATGCTGTTTATGAAGAAGCTGTTGATGATGCTACAGGTGAAGTAAGAACAGTTAAAGTAGAAGCCGACAGACACGGAAATGCCGAAGGCAATCAATACGATCTCGCTGTTGACGGTGCATTTCAAGGTGAAACAGTTGCCGTTTTACATCTTTACACAGGCGAAGGTTTCGATTTTTCATTACCGAAAGCAGCTTTGAAAGAAAAAGGATTTTCAGTTTATCGTTGGATTAATAATCCGCCTTCTGCTGAAGAATTGGAAAAATCTCTTGAAAAAGCATGTCAATTATGGATTATTTCAAGCAATATACAGAAGTTGAATAAAGATCATTTAAAAGTGATAAAAAAATTCTTCGACAGTGGCAAAGGTGTTTATATCTGGGGAGATAATGAACCTTATTATGCTGATGCAAATTATGTTTCAGATTATTTAATAGGAGTAAAAATGCTCGGTAATCTTCCCGGAAATGAAGTTGTAGGATTAAATAATAAAAAGAAAAAAGTTGGTCTTGCACCGGGGCATTTAATTACTACAGGATTAGAATATGTTTACGAAGGTATTACAATTGCTACTCTTCAAGATAAACAACAAGTATTGCAACCGTTGATATACGGACATGAAAGTAATCTCGTAACAGCAACATACGAGCAAGACGGAAAAAGACTTATTCTTGACGGAGGATTTACCAGATTATATTGTTCATGGGACCATGCCGGAACAGGCAGATATGTGAAAAATGCAGCTGCTTGGTTAGTCAACTATGAGAGATTTGTGGAAAAAGCAGATGGTCTTTAAAAAAATCAAATTAAGTTTATGGAAAAGAATAATAGATTTCATCTATATTGTAAGCACTTAAACTAAGCTAAACCTTAAATCTGATTAAAACTACACTGAAAACTGAAAGTTGCCGATTCTTCGGCAACTTTTTTTAAACAATATTGGATTCATATATGGAAAATTAAATATTAATTCATCTTGATAATGGTTACCTCTAAAAAACAGCAAAGTTCAAGGCACAAACGAATTTAAATACCGGAGTCCCGAATGCTTTCGGGATGAGGATTTTAAATTCGTGCAGTAACGCAGAAATTTGTATTTTTAAAGGTTTTACCTAATGTAAATCAAATTTTGATGTGCAACTTCTTTTATTAAATAAATAATTACATTAAAGGTATTAATAATATTACTAAATTTAAACGGATGAAAAAATCAATAAAATACTTACTGCCTATTTCGATGTTCATTTTTATGATTTATTTAACGGCATTTACAACAGAGTATAATCCTGTTTTTGATTATCAAATATCGGAAAATGATTCAGTTATGAATGACAGTATTAATTCCGAGATTATTGATATGACTGCTCATTACATAAAGTTGAACAATGATCCTAAAAATAAACCAAGTACAAATTTCCGTTCAGGACATGTTAATCCGAGAGAAATTAAAAAAGATTATTTTAAGAAAACAGATTACGGGTATGTAATAAGTATGGGTAGTTATACAAATGTCCCTACACCTGCTGTTGATAACGGAGTTGTATATGTCAGCGGAGGTTTCGGAAGTAAACAATATTATGCATTTGATGTCAAAAACGGTCAAAGTATTTGGGCAGTTGATCTTGATGACGACGGACCGTCTTCACCGGCTGTCAAAGACAGTATTATTGTTTTTAACACAGAATCTTGTACAATATTCGCATGTAATAAAAAAACAGGAAAACAAATTTGGTCGTATTGGATGGGCGATCCGTTAATGTCAATGCCTACAATAGCAAACGGTATTGTGTTTTCTGCTTACCCTGCCGGATTCAACGGGAATATTAATATGCAACAACAAAAAATAAATAATATTCAACAAAATAACATAAAAATAACCGGTAATTCCTTAATAGTCAATGATTCTACAATGTCAATCAATACATCGCATGTATTTATCGCGTTTGATCTTTATACAGGAAAGATCCTCTGGCAAAGCAGAATTGACGGAGATGTAATGTCAGCACCGGTTGCAAAAGATGATTTTGTTTATGTAACAACTTTTCCCGGAACTTTATTTAAATTCAAACAAACCACAGGCGAAATTGTTTCAGTTAAAGCAATGAGAGCTACATCTGCTCCCGTTATTTATGAAGATAATATTTTTATCAGCAGAAGAACCGAACAAGCCGGTGAATACGCCGGTGAAGGAATTATGTCTTTTAGTTATGCAAACGGAAAAAAAGCAAAATTATATAATAAAAGGAAAGCTCCTTATTTGGATAAAAACATTCAAGGCCTGTCCGACCTTAAAACAAGCTCAATGACTGATGATGCGGGTAACGGTTTTGTCGGTGGTGCTCCGAGTTCTTCCGGATGGTATGCTGCAAGCGTAAATGTAGGACAATCAAATGTATCGTCTTTACAATCTTTTCAGGGATCAAGAACTTTACACAGAGACGGAAGAAATTATAATACCATGGGAGATGAATTGATATGTACTGATATTGAGACCGGAAAAGTAGTTTGGAAGCATAAAATCAAAGGAGATCTTAATTCTGTCGGCGGATTTATTGGCACACCACCCTTGTCTGTAGCAAATTATATAATTATTGCAACATATTCAGGTGAAATAATAATATCAGACGTAAATACCGGTAAAGAAATTGAAAAATATGAAATAAATGAACCCATAAGGTACCAACCTGTTGTTGATAACGGTTGGATTTTTGTTACATCAACAACGGGAAAATTACACGCTATTAATACTGGGAATAAAAAAATTACCGGATGGAGTCATTGGGGAGCAGATGCTGCAAGAACAAATATTGTGAAATAATCAATAATTTTTAAAATACACAAACAAGAATTAATTGAGTCTCCAAACTCACCAAAGGTAATAATAATTGAACGGTAAGTTTTGCTTTGGTGAGCCTTTACGGATTCTATGATTATAAACGATTAATATTTATATACAAATGCATTAATATTCATGCCTGCACCAACTGATGCAAACATCAACAAATCTCCTTTGTTAATAGTATGCTCCTCACATTCACCTTTTCTCAAAAGATCAATCAAAGTAGGGACAGTAGCAACTGAACTGTTACCAAGTTTATAAATAGTCATAGGCATAATTTTTTCAGGTATTTCGTTTTGTTTTTTATAAAGTCGATAAAAGCGTTGGATCATTGCTTCATCCATTTTTTCGTTCGCTTGATGAATGATTATTTTTTTCAGATCTTTAATGTTATATTTTGAGCGATCCAATGCAAGTTTCATGGCCAACGGTACATTAGTTATGGCATATTCATAAATTTTTCTGCCAAGCATTTTAATATATTTAATATTTTGAGTTACATTCGGATTATTTGATTTTCCGGAAAATAAATAATATGTCTCTTTATTAGTATCAGTTCTCATGGAAACGGACAATAAACCGGTTCTTTCATTACTTTCAACTGCTTCAATAACAGTAGCTCCGGCTCCGTCTGCATAGATCATGGAATCTCTGTCGTATTTATCTGATACACGTGATAATGTTTCTGAACCGATAACCAAAAATCGTTTTCCGATACCGGCTTTTATGTATGCATGAGCTTGTATTACTCCTTGAATCCATCCCGGACAACCGAATAAAATGTCATATGCAACACATGAGGGATTTATAATGCCGAGATTGTGTTTTACGCGAGATGCTAAACTCGGAACCATATCAGATTGTATGGTGCCGAACTTAATATCACCGTAATTATGTGCCATTATAATTTGATCAATGGTTTCCGGATCAATGCCGGCATTTTCGACAGCTCTTCGGGCTGCAATGCTTGCAATATCTGAATTTTTTTGGTCTTTTTTTACATAACGCCTTTCATCAATTCCGGTAATTTCTTTAAACTTTTCAATAACAGTTTCTCCCGGAAAATCAAATTTTTTTTGATGTTCATTATAAAACTCTTGTTCAATAAAATCTATATTTTTTTTAACTACAGCCGGTATATAACTTCCGGTTCCGGTTATAATTGTGTTCACAAGTTTCATAAATATTTGTTTTTGAAGTTTAAACCCGCTAAACTGTAACTAATATTTAAGAAAAAGGTATTATTTAATGTTTTTTAACAAATTTGTTTAAAAATAAAAAAGAAAAAGAATAAAATCGGTTTTATTATAAGATTATATACTTTTGTGCTTAAGATATTAAAAAGGATATAATAATCATTTATAATGGAGTTTAAAGTTGATAAATATAAAACATCAAAGCAGCGATTAGATTTAGCTGATAAAAACCTGAATGCACCAAAAATTTATATTGAAACTTACGGATGTCAAATGAATGTGGCTGACAGTGAGATTGTTATGTCGGTTATGATTGATGAAGGCTATGCCATTACAGATGAAGTAAATAATGCCGATATTATTTTTATTAATACTTGTGCTGTAAGAGAAAATGCAGAAAAAAGAATTCGCAACAGACTGGTTGCTCTCAATGTCTTGAAAAAGAAAAAACAAAGTTTAATTATTGGCCTTCTAGGTTGTATGGCAGAGCGTTTAAAAGAGAAGTTGATTAAGGAAGAGCAAATATTAGATATTGTTGCAGGTCCTGATTCATACAGAAGTTTGCCCGGTTTGGTCAAACAAGCAGAGTCCGGCAGCAAAGCAATAAATGTGTTATTGTCAAGAGAAGAAACTTATGCTGAAATTTCACCGGTAAGAAAAGATAAGAATAACGTTTCTGCATTTATATCAATAACAAGAGGTTGTGATAATATGTGTGCATTTTGTGTTGTTCCTTTTACACGAGGAAGGGAACGAAGCCGTGCCCCCGAAAGTATTTTGAATGAAGTAAGACAAGTTATTTATGAAGGTTATAAAGAAGTTATTTTGTTGGGACAAAATGTTGATAAATATAATTGGAATAAAGGTGAAGTAAATTTTTCACAATTATTGAAAATGACAGCAGATTTGGATTCCAATATCAGAATACGATTTACAACATCCTATCCTCAAGATTTTACTGATGAAGTAATTCAAATAATGTCTGAATACAAAAATATTTGTAAATACATACACTTACCTGTTCAATCCGGAAGTAATGATATGTTGAAAAAAATGAAAAGAGGATACACACGAGAGTGGTATTTGAACAGGATTAAAGCTATTAGAAGAATTATTCCCGGTTGCTCTGTTTCAACAGATATGATTTCGAGTTATTGTGGTGAGACAGAAAAGGATCATCAAGATACTTTAACTTTGATGGAAGAGGTAAAATTTGATTTTGCATATATGTTTAAATATTCGGAACGTCCGAATACTTATGCGGCAAGAAATTATGAAGATGATATTGATGAAGAAACTAAAAAAAGAAGATTAAATGAAATCATAAGTTTACAACAAAAACTGTCTTTGGAAAGTAATCAAAAAGATATTGGCAAAATCTTTGAGGTATTGGTTGAAGGCATATCAAAAAAGTCAGAAGAACAATATTTCGGAAGAAATACCCAACATAAAGTTGTGGTATTTTCAAGAGAAGATGCTAAAATTGGCGATTATGTTGATGTTGAAATAAATACCTGTACTTCTGCCACATTATTAGGAAAAATTATCAACTAAAGGGTTTTATAACGAATTTAACGGAATATTAATAAATGCGATAATGATTAAATGCTGTAATGCTATAATAAAAAAATATTGAGTTTTCGTTCAGTCACTATTTAAGCATTAAGGCATTTTCGCATTTTATATAATTATTGCATCAAAGCCAATTAAAAAAAATATTTTTTTACTTTTAAAATAATAACAGAACCAAATAAACTATAATCATGAAAAAAATGCTTTTACTTTTTGCAGGAATATTTATTTTTAATATTTCTTTTTCTCAAGAACATCCTGATTTTACAATTATTGATCAAGTAAAAACATCATCTGTAAAAAATCAAGATCGTTCCGGAACTTGTTGGTCTTTTACCACAACTTCTTTTATCGAAACAGAAGCAATGAGATACGGAAAAGCTGAATTTGACATCTCTGAAATGTATTTTGTATATTATGCTTATATTGATAAAGCAAATGATTATATACGTTTTCACGGTAATGCCAATTTCTCTGAGGGTGGGCAAGCTCATGATGTAACAAATGTTGTTAAACGATTTGGTTTACTTCCGGAATCAATTTTTTCAGGTATTAACTATGATTCTGAATTTCATAATCATTTTGAACTGGCTAAAAACCTGAACTCAATTGTTGAAAATGCAGCAAATGCTAAAGAAAAGTTGCCGCAAACTTGGCATAGTGCTTTTAAAGGTGTGCTTGACAGTTATCTTGGAGTTGTACCGGATACATTTATATATGAAGGGAAGGAATATACACCGCAAACTTTTAATGAACAAATAATCGGATTTAATCCGGATGATTATGTTGAATTTACATCTTATACACATCATCCTTTTTATGAATTGATTGACCTTGAATTACCTGATAATTGGTCTCACGACAGATATTATAACGTACCTGTAAATGAGTTGATTGAAATAATGAATTATGCCTTTAAAAACGGTTATTCTGTTGCTTGGGACGGAGATTTAAGTGATAAAAGATTTGATCTGACAACAGAAAAATTAAATTTATCTGAAGATGATTTGAAAGCTGTCAAAGAAACAAATTATCAGAAATTCAGGCAAGAGACTTTTGATGATTACACCACTACCGATGATCATTTAATGCATATTACGGGGATAGTAAAAGATAAAGAAGGTAATTTTTATTATTTAACAAAGAATTCATGGGGAGTTTATAACGAATACGGAGGATATTTATATATGTCTGAAGGGTACATAAAAATAAAAACTATAGCATTTATGATACATAAAGATGCTGTTCCTGACGCAATTGCTTTGAAATTGGGCTTGAAGTAAAAGAAATAAGCGTATATTATTTAAAATCCGAAGTTTATTCTTCGGATTTTTTATTATTTTACAAAACTGTCAGAAAATATACAACCATTTTATATTTTTATTGTCTTTATTAAAAATATCAGAAACAAATATGCAGATCAAAATTATTATTACGGCAATATTTATTAGTTCTTCTTTAACTTTTTTCGGACAAAGTATTGATACTATAAAGGATATTCTTAAGAATACTCCTGAAGAAAAAAAAGCCGAGTTCTTATTACAAACAGCAAAATCCTTAACAGCAAATAATCCGAATAAAAGCTCAGAGTATATTAAAGAAGCATTATTGTATTTGAATAAATACCGGAATGATTCACTTAAAGGAGAAGCATATTCATTATCCGGAAAAGCTCAATATTATTTGGCCAATTATGATTCTGCATTAAATGCTTGGGAATATGCTCTTGAAATATATAAAAATATTGATGACGATAAAGGCATTGCCGAACAATACAATAATATAGGTGTTTGGTATTACAGTGCTGCTTCCGATTATGATAAGGCGCTTGATTATTATTTGCTTTCTTTAAAAAAACGTGAAGAAATTAATGATTCTGTAGGAATAGCATATTCTCACAGTAATATCGGTAATATCTATTATAAACAAAACAGAAGAGATAAAGCAATTGAAAGTTTTGAAAAAGGCTTGTTTTATGCTGAAGCTGTCAATGATAAAAAAATAATATCAATATTGTTAAATAACTTAGGTGTAGAATATGAAGAATTCAAAAAGGAATATGAAAAGGCGCTGGATTATTATATTAAATCTGCCGAGATAAAGAAAGAATTGAATAACCAAACAAGCTTGGCAGTAACCTATGGCAGCATAGGAAATTTATATCAGATAACAGAAAAATATAAGAAAGCTTTGGAATATTATAACAAATCTGTTGAACTCTTAAAAGGAAGTTCCGATAAGCATTATACTGCACTAATTTATAAGGATGTAGCAGTAGTTTATAAAGAAATGGAAGAGTTTAAAAAAGCATTAAATTTTTTAAATAAATCTCATGAAATAGCGATCGAAATCTATGATAAAAGTTTATTACGTGATGATTATAAGGAATATACTGACATTTATGCTCTCCTGCATAATTATGAAAAAGCATTTATGTATCAAAAAAAATATATAGCCTTTCATGATACTATTTTTAATGAAGAAAGTGATGAAAGAATGAAAGAAACTGAAGTGAAATATGAAACTGAAAAGAAAGAAAAGGAGAATGAAATATTGAAGACACAACAAAAAATTAACGAATTAGAACTTGAAAAAAAGACAAACAGGCAATATTATTTAATAGCAGGTTCTTTAATTTTTCTTCTTCTGGCTATCCTTATTTTCAGCAGATACAGGCTTAAACAGAAAACAAATTTGATATTGGAAGAAGCAAACAGAAAACTTATTGTGTCTGAACAGAATTTAAAAGAGTCGGTTACTACAAAAGATAAATTCTTTTCTATCATAGCACATGATTTAAGAAATCCGTTAAGTTCGTTAACGCTTGTCTCCCAAGTCTTGGATGAAAATATTGATGAACTTTCATCCGAAAAGTTGAAATATTATATAGGAAGTATTAATAACGCAGC
>JAUVIG010000546.1 GCA_030592825.1 Chlorobiota bacterium
AGAGAAACCGGACAAGGAGAAATTACCGTAAATATAAAACCCGAACGAATAAAAT
The DNA here is from genome assembly GCA_030592825.1 of Chlorobiota bacterium. Lineage (GTDB taxonomy): Bacteria > Bacteroidota > Bacteroidia > Bacteroidales > JAADGE01 > JAADGE01. The sequence continues at coordinate 56 of JAUVIG010000546.1, forward strand.
CACCTGTAACCATACTGACAACGGCAGAAATACAAGCACTTTACAAAGCCTGCGGAAACGATATTTTCGGATACAGAGACAAAGCAATGTTAAGCATATACTACGGTTGCGGACTGCGAAGAAACGAGGGATTACAATTAAACGCAGAAGATATATTATTTAATAAATCAATAATTTTTGTAAAAAAAGGCAAAGGAAACCGGCAGAGATACGTGCCGATGAGCGAGCAAGTAAAGAACGATTTAGAAAATTACATTAAAAATGCAAGAATTTATCTGATGAAAACCGGTAAAGAAGAAGCTTTATTTTTAAGCCAAAGAAGCAAAAGAATATCCGGAAATGCAATGATTTTAAGACTAAAACTACTGATAAAAAAAGCAGACCTGCCTACCGGTCAGGCAGGAATTACAAAAGAAATCGGTTTACACAGTTTACGCCACAGCATAGCAACACACCTTTTAAACTCCGGAATGACACTTGAAAATGTAAGTAATTTTCTGGGACATCAAAGTTTAGAATCAACACAAATATATACTCATATAAATTATGGAAAAATATAAGCAACAAAACAATGAATATCTGCAATATTTTATAAACCAATTAATTAAAAATAAATTTGCAGAAGATACAATCCGGATGTATAAAAATTATGTATCAATTTTTTTAATATGGTCAGAGGAAGAAAACCTGAAACCGGAACAAGCAAAATACACCGATATAATAAACTTTATAGAACACCTGAAAGAACAAGAAAAAAGCACCGGGAACATAAACCGACATTTAACAGCAATAAGACATTTTTATAATTTTTCAAACGAAAACAATCCGTCAGGGGACGGACACAGTCCGGCAGAGGGAGTAATTTTAAAAGGAACAAAAAAACAAATACCGGCAGATTTACTTGAAGAAAAAGAACTCAAAGAACTATACGAAACCTACCAAATTTATACCGGCAGAGACAAAAGAAACAAAGCAATTTTAGGATTATTAATAAATCAAGCCGTAACAACAGAAGAACTTCATAAATTAGAACCAAAACATTTACTTTTAGACAAAGGAAAAATAATCATATCCGGCGGAAAACGAAGCAATCAAAGAACCCTGAAACTACAATCATATCAAATACTGGAACTTTATAACTATATCGAAAACATACGTCCGGAAATCATCAAGAATATACACCAAAAACGACCGGCAAGAAAACCCGACAAGATAAACCGACAAAGAATAAACGAACAATTATTTATCAGCATAAACGGAAATACACAAATAAAGAACAGCCTTTTACATCTGTTCAGAGCTTTAAAAAAGAAATATCCCAACGTCAAACACGCAAAACAAATCCGGATATCCGTCATAACAAACAAACTAAAAACACATAATTTAAGAGAAGTACAATACTTTGCCGGTCATAAATGGGTAAGCTCAACAGAAAGATACAAACTCGGAAATATCGAAGACCTGAAAAAAGAAGTTGATAAATATCACCCTCTTAATTAAAAAAATTGGAGTACGCAAATTGCGACCTTAAAGAAATAAAACATAATTTTACAGTTTAAAATAAAAAATATGAGTGATAAAGTTGTAATCCTTGATGAAGCAATCATCAGCAAAATATACCTGATAAGAGGAAAAAAAGTAATGGTTGACCGTGATATTGCAGACTTATACGGAGTTGAAACAAGAGTTCTTAATCAGGCTGTAAGGCGTAATGAAAAACGTTTTCCGAAAGATTTTATGTTCCAAATGACAAAAGAAGAAATGGAAGATTGGAAATCACAATTTGTGATATCCAATAATGTAAAGATGGGATTAAGAAAACCGCCTTTGGTTTTTACAGAACAAGGTATAGCAATGTTATCAAGTGTTTTGAACAGTGAACAAGCTATTATGGTAAACATCCGAATTATAAGGGTTTTTACAAAAATGAGAAAGTTACTTTCCACTAACAAAGAAATATTAGAAAAACTGGAACAAATAGAAAGAAAGGATGTTGAGCAAGATGATAAAATAATGCTGATTTTTGAATACCTGAAACAATTTGAAGATGATAAGCAGCAAAAATTAAGTCAGAAAAACAGAAAGAAAATAGGATACAAAACAGATAAAAATTAAACATTAAGCAATACAACAATGAATATCAGCACTTTGCCCGGCTCAAAAAACAAAGTATCACATTATAAAAGCAAGCTTTTTCAATAAGATACTTTGTATTTTTTGATACCTGCATTTTTTGTAAAATAAACCTTGACGTTATCTAAATCTTTGTTACCGGGTAAAGTTGTAATCAAGAGAGCAGTACCCGTTCAAACCTTTTCTGAAAACCGCATGTAATCAGTTCGCTTTGGGTTAAAAGGTGTGTTTTTTACTCCCTTTGTTTGCAGCATCAACACAGGTTACTCATCAGGATTTGGAAGCAAAAAAATCATAAAAAACACGACTTTGTTAATAAGGCAAGCCCTTCTCAAAAGCCTAATTTTTTATATCTTAATTGCAAGCTCTCCGGCTTCGTTTAATCATTTTTGACTGAAAACAAACCGACAATAAGTAATGATGAAAAAATTACGGAAAAACAAAATTTAAGCCTGTTCCCGGACAGTCTGATGAGTGAGTTTGTTAATGAAAATTATCTGAATTTAAAAACCGACAGATATTAAATTTTTTCTTTTTCCGCCGGCTTTTTTCGGCTTGCCCTCGCTGTCGCATAAACACATAAGTGTAAATTTTTGATACATTAAAACATCATACTGAAGATGATGTTTTTGAAAAGACAGCTTTTACGCTGCGGAGCACATTAAATTAAATGTTCCG
>JAUVIG010000579.1 GCA_030592825.1 Chlorobiota bacterium
GCAACTTTGGCAGGCAATATTTGCTCGGCAGTACCCTCTCTTGACTCTGCTCCCGCTTTATTGTTGTATGAAACAAAAATACATGTCAAAAGTTTTAAAGAAGAACGTGTTATTAATATTGAAGATTGGTTTACCTGCCCAAAAAAAACTTCATTAAAAAATAATGAAATCGTAACACATATCATTTTGACTTTACCTGAAACAAAATCTGTAAGTTGCTATAAAAAATTAGGAAGATACAAAGGCGAAGATCTTGCACAAGTTGGTATGGGTATTTTAGCTTTGAATAATAATCAATACAAAATAGCTGTTTGTGCAATCGGACCAGTTCCGAAAAGAGTAAAAAAAACAGAGATGTTCTTAAACGGAAAAGAGCTTACAGAAGATAATATTAAGCAAGCACAAGAAATAATTTCAAATGAAATTTCTCCGATAACTGATATCAGAGCTACAAAAGAATACAGAACTCACATTACAAAAATAATGTTGGAAAGAGGATTGAAAGAATGTACAGCTTTATCAGCCGGTGAAGAAATTAAATCAGACCCTATATTGTAAAAAAAAATGCTGTAATGATACAATGCTTAAATGCTGTAATAAAAAAATGAAGATATATTTTTAATACTGAATATCAATTATATTTGACTTGTAACAAATAAAACATCAATTTATTAAAGCATTATAGCATTAAATCATTGAACCATTTGTAAATAATCCGCAGAATTTTTGAAAGAAAAAAATAAAATATGGATATGAAAAAAATATCAATAAAATTAAACGGAGAAACTCGTTATGTTTATGTTGAACCGAATGACGTTTTACTTGATGTATTACGAGATAAACTCGGAATTAAAAGTCCCAAATCAGGCTGTGAAAGAGGCGATTGCGGAACATGTGCCGTATTACTTAACGGTAAGAGTGTCCGTTCGTGTTTAATTCTGGCAATTGAAGTTGACGGACAAGAGATTACAACTATTGAGGGTTTATCAAAAGACGGATTAACACCTTTACAAGAAGCATTCATTGAAAATAACTCATTTCAATGCGGATTTTGTGCACCCGGGATTACAATTTCTGCAACAGAACTGCTGAATAAAAATCCTCATCCGAATAAAGAAGAGATAAAAGAAGCCATTGCCGGAAATCTTTGCAGATGCACAGGTTACGAATCAATAATTGAAGCTGTTGAGAAAGTTGCAAAAAAATAAAAATACTTTCTTGAAATTGATACAGAAATAATTAAAAAAGATAGGTAAACTAATCTTTAACAAACAATTTAAATAATGAAAACAGTTGAAAGGAAATATAATCAACTTCTTGATAAAATTGGTTATTCTTTAAATCAAGGCAGAAAGAAAATTAATCAAGTTGTAAATAAAGAAATGTTGTTTTCAAAATGGGAAATCGGGCAACATATTGTAGAGTATGAACAAGACGGAAACGAAAAAGCTGAATATGGTTCTGCATTACTTAATAAACTTTCAAAAGACTTAAAAATAAGATACGGTAAAGGTTTTAGTCGCAGAAGTGTACTGGATATGAGACGTTTTTATATATTTTATCCAAAAAGGCAGACAGTGTCTGCCTTTTTGAGTTGGAGTCATTATGTAGAATTAATTGGAATAAAAAACAATTTGGAACGAGAATTTTATAAAATAAAATGCCTGCAAGAAGCTTGGAGTGTAAGAGAATTTAAAAGAGCAAAAAATAGTTCTTTATTTGAAAGAATTGCAATAAGCAAAACAAAAGAAGAAATATTTGCATTAGGAGAAGAAGGACAGGTAATTGAGAATGCTAATGACATAATGAGAGATTCTTATACATTAGAATTTCTTGGTGTTCCTGAAAATTATGAAATTTCTGAAAAGGAATTAGAACAAAAAATTATAGATAACCTTCAATTATTCCTTTTAGAGCTTGGAAAAGGTTTTAGTTTTGTAGGAAGACAATACAGAATAACATTAAACAACACTCATTATCGGATTGATTTAGTATTCTATCATAGATTTTTACGATGCTTTGTCTTAATAGACCTAAAAACGAAAAAGGCTGACCATTCCGACATAGGGCAAATGAGTATGTACATCGGTTATTTCAAGAAAGAAGAAATGACAGAAGGAGAAAATCCGCCAATCGGGATAATACTTTCAAAAGAAAAAGACGAAATACTTGTTGAATACACAATCAACGGCTTGAATAAAAATTTATTTGTGTCTGAATATCAATTGTATTTACCTGACAAGAAAGAGCTTGAAGACAGGCTTAACAGAATTTTGAACGAATAAGAAATTGAAAATATTTTAATAAAAAAAGAATATAAATGAAAGAACTAAAATATATAGGAAAATCTGAAATCCGTATTGACGGAAAAGAAAAAGTTTCAGGAGCAGCAATTTACACTGAAGATATTAGTTTCGGGCCCGAATTGTTATATGCCGAAATTGTAGAAAGTCCTTATGCTCATGCAATGATAAAAAACATTGATATTTCAGAAGCTGAAAAATATCCGGAAGTTCTCGCTGTTATAACAGGCAAAGATTTCCCGTATAAATTCGGGCTGTATATGAAAGACCGATTTATTTTTGCTCAAGACA
>JAUVIG010000034.1 GCA_030592825.1 Chlorobiota bacterium
AAGACAAAACAGAAGACAAAACAGAAGACAAAACAGAAGAAATTAAGAATGAATTTACAGATGTTAGTTTTGAAGATCTTGATGATATTGTTGAAAAAGAATAGAATTGTTACACAAATCCACATATAAAAGTAGGTTTATCAACCTGCTTTTTATTTTTTGGGAAGCTCTTAAAATTCATTTCCGTTCCCTGTTAATCATATATTGTTCCCACTTTTCTAACAGATTTTTAAAATTATCTGGGAGTTCCGTTTCAAACAAAACTTTTTTTCTCGTAACAGGATGTATAAATGAAAGTGATTTAGCATGAAGTGCTTGATTCGGCATAATTGCAAAACAATTATTGACAAATTGTTTATATTTTGTAAATCTTGTTCCTCTTAAAATTTCATTTCCTCCGTATTCTTTATCACCGAAAACAGGATGACCGATGTATTTCAAATGAATTCTGATTTGATGCGTTCTGCCTGTTTCTAATTTACACTCAAGTAAACTGATGTAACCAAGATCTTTTAATAATTTATAATGTGTAATTGCATGTTTACCATGTTCACCGTTCGGATAAACTCTCATTATCTTCCGATCTTGCAAACTCCGTCCTATATACTCTTGAATTATTCCTTCCGATGATTTAGGAGAACCCCAAACTAAAGCATAATATACTTTATCGGGCTTACGATCATAAAATTGTTTTGAAATATCAGATAAGGCTTCTTCTGTTTTGGCAATAACCATAACACCGGATGTGTTTTTATCCAAACGATGTACTAATCCGGGTCTCAATTCACCTGTATTAAATAAAGGCAGTTCCTTTAAATAATGCATTAATGCATTTACTAATGTACCGGATTCATTACCGTAGCCCGGATGAACAACCATACCGGCTTCTTTATTCACAATCAATATTGCATCATCTTCATAAATTATATTTATCGGAATATTTTCAGGTATCAGCTCAATTTTTTCAGGTTTATAAAAAGTTGTCAGTTTTACTTCATCTCCCGGTTTTACTTTGTAATTTACTTTTACTTCTTTCTCGTTTACAAATAAGTAACCTTGTTCTGCAGCTTTTTGTATCTTTGTGCGAGAAATATTTTCGATTCTGTCAACCAGAAATTTATCGACTCTCAAAGGCGATTGACCTTTATCGGCAATAAATTTATACAGTTCATACTTTGTTTCTTTGTCTTCCATTTAATTTAATAATTGAATACTGAATGTATAATATTGAAGTAAAACAATGAAACGAAATAATATTTTATCATTCTGTCATTATTTAAAATTCACATCCGAAATAAACTTCCAAATCCCTTTCTCAAATATAAATCCGTCATATGTCATATCAGGACCGTAATATTCATAATGTCCGACTAATTCTTGTTTTGAAGGAGATAAATGATCCCATATAATCATCTTCGAATCTTTATCGTATCTTAATGTCATAGTAACTCTTTCCGCATATTCAAAAAACAACCTTTTTTTAAAACCTGTTTCTGTTTTAAAAACATCTTGACCAAAAACAGGAATTTCGCCTTCTTCAATAACAATAATATCAATTATTTTTTTATTTGTAAATTGATCATTACCGTCCCATCCCAGTAATATATATTGTCTTTTTCCTTTATATTTTTTATAAATTAAACTGTAATAAACCGATCCGTACCAATCATCCGGCATTATGGTTCTGTTTGTAATATCATCTTTTCCTTTCGAATGATGATTAAGTTTTTCAACATAATATTTTCGTAATTCTTTAGAATAGTATTTTACAAAACCAAAATATTTATATTTATTGTCCGAATATAATGTTGCCCAAGTAAATATGAAAATATATTTATCTTCTGAATTCACAACATAAAGATTTTTTAATGACTCTAACTCTGAATAATCATTCTCCGGCTCAAATAAATATACTTCTAATTTGCTTATTATTACTTTATTAATTGAATCTTTTGAACTGTCACTTTGTGCATAAAATAATTTTTCAAATAATACCTCTATTTCTAATGAAGATTCATTTGTTTCTTGTGCGACAGCTGTTTCGGAAAAAAATATAAATCCTGCAATTACTAATATATATGTTTTAAAATTATTCATCTTTTTTTTTATTTGCAATAGTAATACAAAATTCGCACAAATTTTTGATTATATACGTCGGAAAATATTTTCATAATAAAAATTTATGCTCATTTCATAATAGTTAGTATTTATTGACAAATAAACGAATAATGTATTAATTTCTTGTAATAATTTGAATTGTTCTGTAACATTATTATAATTATATTCGTTTAACAATTTGCAAATAATATTTTTTATAATTTCAATTAAAATAATTTGATTTGGTATATTAAAATCAAATTAATATTTTTGAAAACAAATAATAGTTATAATCATTGAAAAAACTTTTTTTTATAATAATATCATTATTTCTGTTTAATATTCAATCTTATTCTCAAAAAAAAAGAATAGTTGAAATAACAGGAAAGATTATAAGCGAAAAAGATCACTCTCCTGTTCATTATGCAACAATAATAAATATTAAGAAAGGAAAAACTACTGCTTGTGATTCTTTAGGATTTTTTCATATTACAATGTTAAGTGATGATATATTGAGAATTAATGCTTTAGGTTTTGAATTGAAATATTTTTCTTTCAAAGATTCCGTAATTAACACAACTAATATAATAGTTATTAAACTTAAGGAAAAGACATACAGAATATCAAATGTTAACATTTATGAAGCTCGTTGGAAGGATTTTGAATTTGAGTTTATTCATACTGAAACTGAAAAGCAAGAAACAAAAGAACGTATTGAAAAATGGTTTTACACTTTAATTGACCCTAAAGAACTGGTATTATTAACAGCATCAACAGCAATTGGTATTCCCATTAATTATAAAACAAAAATTGATAAGCAAAAAATCAAAGTAAAAGAACTTGAGAAGCAAGATATTGAAAATAAAATAATTGAATCAAAATTCAATCCTGAATTAGTTTCTGAAATAACAGGACTTAATAAGACCGAAACAATAAAATTTATGCGATTTTGCATGTTCGACAGACAATATCTGCTGGAAACAAATGAATATGATTTAATTATAGAAATTCAGAAAAAATTTGATCGATATTTCAAAATAATTCATCGTTGATTAATTCCTAATCGCCTTTCCGAATATAATAATTTTAAAAAAAATAAAAATAAGTATAGACTTTATTGATTTATTTCTTATATTTATTGATTCAAAATTATTTTTTTTTTAAAATTAAATTATACAACGATGAAAAAAGCAGCATTATTACTTATTCTTTTTATTGTATCATTTTCTGCGTATTCACAATCAACCGGTTGCACACAAGGTGATTGCATTAACGGATACGGTGTTTATGTATGGGATTCAGGTGAAAAATACGAGGGTTATTGGAAAAAAGACAAACGAAACGGCTACGGTGTTAATAATTTTTCAAACGGTGCAAAATATACCGGTAATTGGAAAGATGATCTTAAAAACGGATACGGAACTTACATATATCATTCGAGTTCTCAATACGAAAGTTATATTGGAGATTATGTTATGGATAAAATGACGGGTTTCGGAATATTTAAGTATAAAAACGGTCAAAAGTATATAGGTGAATTTAAAGATAATTATTTCCATGGGCATGGTACAATGATCTATACTAACGGAAGTAAAGAAACAGGAACTTGGGAATTTGATAAATTCGTAAGTAGAGGAAGCGAGAACGGTTGTATTTCAGGAAACTGTGTAAAAGGTAACGGTACATACTTATGGGATACCGGTGAAAAATATGAAGGTAAATGGAAAGATGATAAAAGAAACGGATACGGAATTAATTATTTTTCTACCGGAGCAATGTATAAAGGTAATTGGAAAGATGATAAAAAAAACGGACACGGTTCCTATGTTTACGATCCGAATTCACAATATGAAAGTTATGTAGGTGATTATGTTATGGATAAAATGACCGGAAGCGGAACATTTATTTACAGAAACGGAAAAAAATATGTAGGAAAATTATTAAATAACTATTTCCATGGTCAAGGAAAACTGTATTATCCCGACGGCAGAATTGAATCCGGTACTTGGGAATATGATGAATATACAGGCAGCAGCAACAGCAACAGCGGCGGCAAAAGCAACAGCAACAGCAAGGAAGCAGCAAGAGAACCGAAGCGGTAAATAGAAAAATAATAGTAATAATTACAAGTACGATGATAATAATCTTATCATAAAAGAGGGCTGAACAAGTCCTCTTTTTTCTTTAAGGGTAAACCTTACAGTTATACAAACCGAAATAAATCTATCTGCAGAAAAAAATTAACCTGCATTCTTCAGGTTAATATCTCTTTAATTTCACATTGAGAAAACTTTAAAAAATATGTTGAATTGCGTATTTTTTATTATTCGAAACTTTATAATTTCACAAAAAAATAAGAATATTTTTAAACTTTAGTATTTTTTTCTTATATTTATTGATTAATAACTAATATATTTTTTAATTAAATTATACGACGATGAAAAGGGCAGCATTACTACTTATTTTATTTATTGTATCTTTTAGTGCGTATTCACAGTCAACCGGTTGCACACAAGGTGATTGTATTAACGGATACGGTGTTTATGTATGGGATTCAGGTGAAAAATACGAGGGTTATTGGAAAAATGACAAACGAAACGGTTACGGTATTAATAATTTCTCAAACGGTGCAAAATATACAGGTAATTGGAAAGATAATCTTAAAAACGGTTACGGAACTTATTTATACCATTCAGGTTCTCAATATGAAAGTTATATCGGTGATTATGTATCAGATAAAATGACAGGTTTCGGAATATTTAAATACAGAAGCGGTCAAAAATATATAGGTGAATTTAAAGATAATTATTTCCACGGCCGAGGTACAATGATCTATACTAACGGAAGTAAAGAAACGGGTACATGGGAATATGATAAATTCATTAGTAGAGGAAGCGAGAGTGGTTGTATTTCAGGAAACTGTGTAAACGGTTATGGTACATACGCATGGGATAGTGGTGAAAAATTCAGCGGTTACTGGAAAAATGATAAGAGAAACGGCAACGGAACCAATTATTTTTCTACCGGAGCAATGTATAAAGGTAATTGGAAAGATGATCTTAAAAACGGTTACGGTTCCTATGTTTACGATCCGAATTCACAATATGAAAGTTATGTCGGAGATTATGTTATGGATAAAATGACCGGAAACGGAACATTTATATACAGAAACGGTAAAAAGTATGTAGGAGAATTATTAAATAACTATTTCCACGGACAAGGAACACTGTATTATCCCGACGGCAAAATTGAATCCGGTACTTGGGAAGATGATAAATTAGTCAGTAGTTCCGGATATAATAATAATATTAACAATACAGGAGAAACAGGATGTATATACGGAAATTGTTCAAACGGATACGGTAAATATGTATGGGATAACGGAGATGAATATACAGGAAACTGGACTAATGATAAACAAAACGGAGAAGGCTCGTATTATTATAACAGCGGAAGTAAATATACCGGTGAATATTTTAACGGAAAAAGACACGGAACAGGTACTTTTACATGGAGTAACGGCGAAAAACATACCGGTCAATGGATGAATGATGATCAACATGGTGAGGGAACATACATCAAAGTTGACGGAACTGTACAGGTTGGTATATGGAAAAACGGTACTTATCAAGGAGCAATCAGTGAAGAAACAGGCTGCATTTTCGGAGATTGTTCAAACGGATACGGAACATATGTTTGGTCAAACGGTGAAAAATATACAGGAAATTGGGTAAATAATTCCAGAAAAGGACAAGGAACAAATTATTTTGCAACAGGTGCAAGATACGAAGGTGAATGGGAAAATGATTTAAGAAACGGATACGGCACAAATTATTACGTTGACGGAACTACTAAAGCCGGAATGTGGGATAATGACAGATATATTGGTTCCGGTAATAACAACTACGGATGTATTTCAGGTAACTGTATAGATGGTTACGGAGTTTATACATGGGAATCAGGCGAAAGATATGAAGGAGTTTGGAGAGATAATAAAAGAAACGGTCAAGGAACAAATAATTTTTCCAACGGAGCTAAATATACAGGTAATTGGAAAGATGATTTAAAAAATGGTTACGGTACATACACTTATCATGATGATTCACAATACAAAAGCTATATAGGTGATTATGTGACGGATAAAATGACCGGTAGCGGAACATTTGAATACAAAAGCGGCCAAAAATTTATTGGTGATTTAAAAGATAATTATTTCCACGGTAACGGAACAATGTATTATACAAACGGAACTTCTGAATCAGGATCATGGGAATATGATAAATTTATTAAAAGCAATGAGGCTCAATCAGGTTGTATTTCCGGAAATTGTGAATCAGGATTCGGAACATATATTACTGAAGGAGGAGATAAATATACCGGAACTTTTATAAACGGTTCATACAGCGGCAGTGGTACTTATATTTTTGCAAGCGGAGATGTTTACGACGGTGAATTTAAAAACGGAACATACGATGGTGAAGGGACTTATAAATTTATATCAGGCAATAAATATGTCGGCGAGTTTAAAAACGGAACATATCACGGTATAGGAACAATATTTTATACTGACGGAACAACTGAATCAGGTAAATGGGAAAACGGTGAATATGCAGGAAGTAATGATGTTGTAAATAAAACACTTGCAACAGTTACATGGATTAATCCGCAATATTATACAACTTCATCAGAAAATAAAACAGTAAAAGCAAAAATTTGTATTAAATCTAAAAGTGATCTTACAAATGTTCAATTTTTCGTGAATAATCAATTAAAAGTTAATTATGCGACCAGAGGCTATAAAATTGTAAATGCTGATTGTGATTATACTATTGAAAGAGATATTCCTCTTGAACAAGGAAAAAATTCAATTAAAGTAATTGTAACTAATGCCGGCGGTGAAGTAACTTCTGATATCAGAGTCATAGAAATGAAATCTAAAGTTGTTACTTCTGACCAAAAAAGATTGGCATTAATTATCGGTAACAGCAATTATACCATGTCTCCGCTTAAAAACCCGGCTAATGATGCAATTTCTATGGCAAAAGAACTGAAATTATTAGGGTTTGAAGTTATGTCTTATACAAACTTGTCTCAAAATGAAATGAAAAAAAAGATAAGAGAATTCGGAGAAAAATTATCAGCTCAAAGAGGAGTTGGTCTTTTCTTTTATGCCGGTCACGGACTTGAATTAAACGGTGAAAATTACATCATTCCTGTTAATGCAGTAATCAATAAAGAACAAGACGTTGAATTAGAATCGGTGAACTTAAAAAGAGTTTTGGGAGAAATGGATTATGCTCAAAATGATTTAAACATCATTATTTTAGATGCATGCAGAAATAATCCGTTCGCTCGAAGTTTCAGATCAGTTTCAAGAGGCTATGCATCGTCAGAAGCACCTAAAGGAACTTTTATTGCATTCGGAACTGCTCCCGGTTCAGTAGCTTCTGACGGAGCAGGTGATAACGGCTTATATACACAAGAATTAATCAAAGCAATAAAGACACCCGGATTAAAATTAGAAGATGTTTTCAAACAAGTCCGAAGAAATGTATATAGTCTCTCAAATGAAGAACAATTAACTTGGCAAAATAATTCAACTTTCGGAGACTTTTATTTTAAAAAGTAATATTACATAAATACTCATACAGGCATTATAATATATTTTAAAATTCCCCCTTTCTCAAAGGGGTTAGGGGGATTTTTTCTATTAAATATAACAGATTAATTATTAATCACATTACTAAATTATTTAGGTATGAAAAAAATTCTTTTAACCTTATTGAGCATACTTATATTATTCAATATCAGTATCTCACAAGAACCCGGAACCGGTCTTAATTTCGATGATAATAAATATGAAGCTGTTTTAAAAAAAGCAGTCCTGACAAGAAGCCTTTATTCTGAAATTCCAAAATCATATTCATTAAAAAAATATGCACCAACTCCCAAAAGTCAAGGACAATTCGGAACTTGCGTCGGCTGGTCAACAGCATACGCCGGAATGACAATTTTGGAATCTGTTCAAAAAAACAGAACAGACAAAACAAGTTCAACAAGTAATACTTTTTCTCCCGGATTTATTTATAAGCAAATAAAAACATCTGCAGACACATATTGTCTGTTAGGTTCGTCAATCAGTGATGCTCTTGATATTATGAAAACAAAAGGAGCATGCAAATATTCAGATATGACAGAGGCAAATTGTCCGAGTTATATATCATCAACAATATTCACTAAAGCATCAGATTACAAAATAAAAGACTATGCAAAGATCTTTGGTATGTTTGATTCTGAAGATTTTAAGATAAATGCCGTAAAAAAAAGTTTGTCTCAAAATAATCCGGTAATCATCGGTATGAACACTCCGAAATCCTTTTATACAGCTCTCGGTTCATGGGAACCTACTGAAAGCAGCATTTTAATATATGGCGGACATGCTATGTGTGTTATCGGTTATGATGATAATAAATACGGAGGTGCTTTTGAAATTATGAACAGTTGGGGAACTCAATGGGGTAACGAAGGATTTATTTGGTTAAAATATAATGTGTTTTATGAATTTGTTAAGTATGCATATGAAATGATCGAATTTAAATCTGTTTCTAATGTAGTAAAAACTCACAATTTCGGAGGCAGTGTTAAATTCGTCAAATCAGACGGTACAGAAAGCAATGCAACATACAGCAACGGAATGTATAAACTTAATGAATCTTATAAATCAGGTACACAATTCAGATTATATATTTCAAATTCTAAACCTACATACGTTTATGCATTCGGTTATGATGCAACAGGAAAAACATTTACAGTATTTCCGCATATACCCGGCATTTCTGCAGCATTAACATACTCTCAAAACAGTGTAGCAATTCCTGACGAAGATCATTACATTGAAACTGATAATACTGTAGGAAAAGACTATCTTTGTGTAATATATTCGAAAAACTCTCTTAACATTGATGCTGTTAAAAAATCAGTGGAAACCGGTTACGGCAGTTTTAAAGAAAGAGTAAATTCTGCTTTACCGGGAAAATTAGTTGCCGGAACAAAAATATCATTTGGTCAAGGAAAAATATCATTTGATGTAAAAAACAGCACAAAATCTGTTGCAGCACTGATTATTGAAACCGACCATATAGAGTAACTGTTTGCAGCATATTGCTTTACTTATAAGCATATGGCAACCTCTAATAATTAATTTCTTTCAAGAAATAAATTATTAGAGGTTGCCATATATAAATATAAGGTTTCTTTAATTTTTTTATTATTAAAAAATATTTATATTTTTGTAAATAAATCAGCGAAACAATAATGAAATTATCCTATCCGGTAAAGAATGATAATTTAGCATTTAATCTCTTTGAAAGTATTCAAGGAAGTACAATGGAATATACTTACAGAGGGAGTTTTACCACCAAAGTAACGGATACAATACTTTCATTAACAGAATCTAACCTTCAACATGATAATGTTGAAAAAAAGATCAGAAAAAGAGTATTTTTTATTATTGTTGAAGGTCTTCAAAATGTTACCAGACATCAAAGTTCCGGTGCATCAGACGAACTTGCCGGATATCCCGGTCTTTTTGTTGTTCAATATAAACCTGACGGATATTACATTACAACAGGAAATTTAATTAGAAATTCTCATCAAGATACAATAAAGGAACAGATTGATAAAATTAATAATCTTGATAAAGAAGAACTGAAAAAATATTCACTTAAAGTTTTGGATGAAGGTGAATTTTCTGATAAAGGCGGTGCAGGTTTGGGATTAATTGAAATTGCCCGAAAATCAGGCTGTAAATTGGTATATGATTTTGAAAAAATGAATGATGAATTTTCATTTTTCTATTTGCATACAAAAATAATTGATTTTGTCGGTAAAGAGGCAATAGAAGATGCAGATTCAATTAAAAGGATAATAAAAAGGCATAAAATACTTGAACAAGAAAATATTCTTTTAAATTTTATCGGAGCCTTTACTCAAGATACACTGGTAAATCTTTTATCTATCACTGAAAACCAATTGCAAGGAACTGTTATTTTAAAAATGAAAGTTTTTAATCTAATGGTCGAAATATTACAAAATATTGTAAATCATGCTGATGAGTTTGTTTTTAATAATGTAAAAGGTAAACATGCGATTTTTTATATAAGAGAAACAGATGAAAAACTTGTATTTACTTCAGGTAATTACATATTAAATCATAAAATTACCGACTTTAAAGAAAAGCTTGAAATTGTTAACAGCATGACTGAAGACCAACTATCTGATGTTTACAATGAAACATTATTAAATTTTGATAATGAATCTGATGAAAACCCGGGATTAGGATTACTTGATATTAAATTGAAAAGTAAAACTCCTTTCAACTTTGATTTTTATAAAATAGATGAAAAATTCTCATTCTTTACATTAAAAATTTATATAAATAAAATGAAAGACGGATTAGAAAAATACATAATTCAAGAAGAGGATGATACTCCTGAAATATTTCTTGATTCAAAAGATGGTGTTATAAGATTTAAAGGGAAATCTATACCCGAAAATGCAGTTAGTTTTTTTAAACCAATTATTGATTGGCTGAATATTTATAAAGATGAACCTGCAGATAAAACTAAAGTATCATTTGAGTTCGACTATTATAATACTGCTACAGACAGACAATTAGTAAAAATTTTATTAATTCTTGAAGAAATTTCAAAAAATAATAGAGTTGATGTTGAATGGTTTTATAATACCGGAGATATCTCAATGCTTAATGACGGAAAAAAATTTAAAGAACTTATTGATATAAATGTAGAGATTATTGAATTAGTAGATGAAGATGAAGATGATGAAGATGATGATCTTATTTGATATATTTCTAAAGTAATATTACAGGTAATCAAATTCATATACAGATAATTCTTTTTTTGTTTTAAACAAGTTACAAAGTTGTTGAATTGATTAGACCATTGACCACACCTTAATTTCGTTGACTGCTTTTTACCTTTTTAAATTTTTTAATTAATTCACATTGCTGTTTTATAAACATTTTATATGCAAAGATATTTCAAAAAGATTGAAGTAGAAATACTTGACAAAAAATTTGAAAAAGAAAACTCAAGTTATCCTAAAACAGCAATTGTAAGTTTCTTTGATGAAAATAAAACAAAAATTAATGAAGAATCTTATGGTTATGCAAATGAAGATTACATAAAAGAATTCATTAGTAAGAACAGTGAACTTCAATTAGATCATTGTCTGATTGAAAACTTTGATATTAGTTATTTAAAACCGAAAATCTATTCGGAAAAAATAATTCTTTCCAACTTTTCTGCCTCACATTCAATATTTTACAATAAAGAAAACAATATAGATCTTTCAGATATATTATTTGAAAGTAATAATGTAGATTTTAGTAATACATGTTTTATAGGGAAAGATATTAACTTTTCCGGATCAGCTTTTTATGCTGATTTTGTTGACTTTAGTAATACTAAATTCAAATGTGATAAGCTGATTTTTTCTAAAGCTAAATTTTCAGAAGCTGAAGTTTCTTTTAAGAATGCAATCTTCTCATCCGGCTTGAAAGACTTTCAGGATATGGAATTTCACGGAGGTAAAATAATCTTTGTGAATGCAGATTTTATTGAGGGTGATGTTTTATTTACAGATACTAAATTTAATTCAAATCATATTTCATTTAAAGTAGCAAACTTCGGAAACGGAAGGATTGATTTCTCAAGAGTTCAGTTCGGAAAAGTTGAAACTTCTTTTGAAAAAGTTACTTTCGGAGACGGTGATGTATCATTCAGATCTGCAGATTTTCAAAACGGTAAAGTCAGTTTTACAAGTGCAGTTTTCGGCAAAGGAAAAAAATCTTTTATTAATACCAATTTCGGAGACGGTAACATATATTTCAAAAATGCAAATTTCGGAGACGGAACTGTATCATTCAGATTATCAGTTTTTGGGCAAGGTATAGTAGATTTTCATTTTTGCGAGTTCGGAAAAGGAAATATCCAATTTGACAGAGCTAAATTCATAAGCGGAGGAATAGACCTGAAAGCTGTTAACTTTGGTGAAGGAAAGGTCAGTTTTAATAAAACATATCTTGGGGAAGGTGATATTAATTTAGAAGGAACAACATTAATTGGTGAATTTTTGATGAAAGATTCCGTTTTCGGAAACGGTGAATTTAATTTCAAAGAATCAAATTATAAAAATGCCGATGTAGAAATTAATAATGTTGACTTCGGAATAGGAAAAATCTCTTTTAATAAATCTGTATTCAGAACCCTGTCTTTAAAAGGCTCACAACTTGATAACTATTTTGACCTTCGGATTACTTCATGTGAAATGCTTGATCTTTCAAATACGGTTGTTAAAGATATTCTTGATATTAATCCTCCCGGTTTTGATCCTGAAATTAAAGCAATTGATCTTTCCGGAATGAGACTTCTCGGAAGGATTTATATTGATTGGAGAAGAACAAACCTGAAACAATTAATTCATAACCAAAATACTGCCTTTAAAAGCAAAGCAGAACAATTCAGGATATTAAAAGAAAATTTTAATTTAACAGGGCAATATTCTTATGAAGATGAAGCATATGTAGAGTTTAAAAGAGCAGAAGCAATTTCACATTTAAAAAATGACATCGTTAAAAAACCTAAACTAAAATTTTGGGCGTATATAAAATATGCTTTTAAATGGCTTATTTTTGATAAAATGGGAAAATTTGCCACAGATCCTTTAAGAGTTTTATTTACCATGCTTATAACATATCTCCTGTTCACATTAATATATATTATTCTCGGTAAATTCGGAGATGTTCATATAGTTTCATCAATATTTGAACCTAATGATCCCAAAGCATTAGGATTTGTAGGAAAGGCATTTTATCACAGTGCCATCACATTTCTTACAATCGGATACGGCGATTATTATCCTGACGGTATTGCAAGATGGATTTCATCAGTTGAAGGCTTTGTAGGATTATTTTTAATGTCATACTTCACTGTTGCATTTGTACGAAAAATATTGAGATGAATAACGAAAACAAATATTATAACAGAGAATTAAGTTGGTTATCATTCAACAGATTGGTATTGGAGCAAATTAAAGACAGAAACCTACCTTTGTTTGAAAGAATCAAATTTCTCGCTATTTATTCATCAAACTTAGATGAATTCTATCGTGTAAGAGTTGCTTATCACAGAAGCCTTATAGATCTTCCCAAGAAAAACATTAAAAAACTTGAATATTCACCTGAAAAAGTTTTAGCATTTGTAAAAAAAGAAGTTTCAGAAAGGCAAAAAGAATATGAAAATGAGTTCTATAATCAAATAATTCCGGAACTTGATGATTGCGGAATTATTCTGTACAGAGATCAAGAATTGGAAGAGTTGCATCTAACTTTTTTAAAAGACTTCTTTTTCAAAGAACTTTTACCGGAAATTCAGCCGGTTTTATTATCAAGTTCCGGAGATGTTTTATCATTCTTAAAGGATAATAAAATATATATAGCCATAAAATTATGGAAAAAGAAAAGATTTGATGAAAAAAAGGCTAATTATGCAGTTATCCAAGTTCCTTCGGACACAATGGGACGTTTTATATCACTTCCGAAATTAAAAGATAAATATTTGATAATGTTTCTTGAGGATATTATCAGAAGATATTTACCGGTTATTTTCCCCGGTTATGATATTGATTCAACATATAGCATTAAACTGTCAAGAAATGCCGATTTAATGATAGAAGATGAATTTTCGGGTAATTTATTGAATAAACTAAGAAAAAGTCTTAAACAACGAAAAACAGGCATTCCTGCACGATTTCTTTACGATAAAGAAATGCCGAAAGATTTAATTGATGTATTGAAACTTGCATTTAATTTAACTGATAACGATTTTGTTTCTGTAGGAAGATATTTAAACTTCAGTGATTTTTTTAATTTTAAAAATCCTTTATCTCCAAAATACGAATTAGAACCGTTAAAACAACTTAATCATCCGATACTTGACCAATATGATTCAATTCTGAAAGCAGTTGAAAAACATGATATTTTATTACATTTTCCATACCACACATATGATTATGTATTACGATTTTTCAGCGAAGCTGCCGTTGATCCCGATGTAGAAGAAATAAAAACAACACAATACAGAGTTGCAACAAACTCAGCAATTGTAAATGCATTAATAACAGCTTCCCGAAACGGTAAAGATGTTACTGTATTTGTAGAAGTTAAAGCAAGATTTGATGAAGCAGCAAATATTTATTTTGCTGAAAAGATGAAAGAAGCAGGCATTAATGTAATTGCCGGAATACCGGGATTAAAAGTGCATGCAAAAGCAGCATTGGTAATAAAAAAATCAGATAAAAAAAAGAACAAAAAAACAGGATATGCATTCTTAAGTACCGGAAATTTTAACGAAAAAACAGCTACACAATATTCAGATGAAGGTTTTTTTACTGCAAATACTAATATCATAAAAGATCTTAAAAAATTATTTCTATATCTGGAAACACCTATTGAAAGATACAACTTCAAAGATATTCTTGTTCCGAGATTTAATATGCTTGATGTTTTCAAAGAGAAAATCAACAGAGAAGTCCGAAATGCCACTGAAGGGAAAAAAGCATATTTAATTTTCAAAATGAACGGACTCGGCGATAAAGAAATGATTGATATGTTGTATAATGCCGGAGAAAAAAATGTTAATATTGATTTGATTGTCAGAGGAATATGTAAATTAAGACCGGGAAAACCCTTCAGTAAAAATATACAAATAACAAGAATAGTTGACAGATTTCTGGAACATGCCAGAATATATGCTTTTTATAATGACGGTAATTGGGAAGTATATATTTCATCATCAGATCTTCTAACAAGAAATATAAGAAGAAGAGTTGAATCTATAATACCAATTTATAATAAACAACTCATTAATGAAATAATTTCAATCCTGAAAATTCAATTAAAAGACAACACAAAAGCAAAATTTCTTGATATAGATATAAATAATATTGATAAAAATTTTAAAGAAGGAGACAATTTATTCAGGGCGCAAATTGATACTTACTTATATTTACAAAAGAAAACTTTAATGGGTTTACAATAATGCCGGGTACTGTACTACCAAGAATTTTGTGAAACATTAACAAATCACACCTAATGCAGACACATTGCTTTAATTATAAATGCTTCAATGCTAAAATGATTAAATCCTATAACACTATAATCCTATAACACTATAATCCTATAACACTATAATCCTATCTTATTGATTAATTTTTCTTACAAATCCTAACAGTCCTGTTGCTGTTAATTCTACGCCTGTCAAATTTTCTTTTTTAAATCTTATTGAAACTTTATAAATACCGGATTTTCTGCATATAAAGTCAAAATAAGGATTGCTTTTCCTTTCTGAACCTGTGCTTCCAATAGGATTTTCTTCAGTAAATTCTTTATTAAACAACTTCATGATTTTATCGTTTATTCCGGCAGAACAGCATAAAGCAAATCTGTATTCAGTTCCTTTCATTAAGTACACATCCCATTCTTTACCGTTCGGGTCTTCAGATAATTTCCTTTTAGGCAAATCCAGACTGAAATCATTCAAAAAAGTAATACTGTCTCCAAATATCTGTGCACATTTAAATACAGTATTATTGTCATCAAATTGTGAGAATGAATCGGAAAAAGAAAAAATCAGTATTAATATTACAATAAAATTTCTGAACACAGTAAGCGATTTAATCAAGCAAGTAAAAATATACAAATTTTATGAATTTTGTAGTATCTTTCTTAAGAATAAGGTAAAAACATATGTTTACATCTGTGAACAATAAAAAAACTATATAATATTTATTAATTATAATAGACTTTTTATAAAGTTATACACTTGAAATCCTGTGTTTTAGTATAGTTATATTAAGCATATATTTATATAACAGGCGAATAATTCGTCAATATAACAACATTAATATGTTTAATATGCTTGTATTTGACTCTATACCAGTAAAATACGTTATTTTTATAAAGCTGTTGTTTATACAATAATTTATTTATTATTAAATATTAATACAGTGAGGAAAATAAATAAATTGTGATGATTGTAAACATAGACCTAAACACTTGATTAATAGTTAATTACAGCCTGTAAACAATGTTACAAAAGTAACATTAAATATTACAAGTGTAACTATTAATGTTTACATTTGTGTATTCTAAATTATTGTTGAATTTCCTTTTGTAAACTTATTAAATAGTGTTATATTTACATAATGCTTTATTTATAAGTTATTCTCATCTTGTTTATAATTGTAAATATAACTAATATAAATTATTGTATTCATTTGTAACTATCATGAAAGATCGAATTAAAAAAATTATTGAACTTGAGAACATATCCTACAGTAAATTTGCAGATATCATCGGAATTCAAAGATCAGGTGTTTCTCATATCTTAAGCGGAAGAAACAATCCCAGCCTTGAAGTTGTACAAAAAATATTGGAATCTTTTGA
>JAUVIG010000249.1 GCA_030592825.1 Chlorobiota bacterium
AAAAATAAACAGATTAAACTCATTATTATAAACAGATTAAACTCATTATTATAAACAGATGAAACTCATTATTATAAACGGACCAAATCTTAATCTTCTCGGAATCAGAGAAAAAGAACTCTACGGTAAGGATTCTTTTGAAACTTACTTTGAACAATTAACATTAAAATTTCCAAATCATAATATTGAATTTTATCAATCAAATATTGAGGGTGAAATTATTAACAAACTTCATGAAGTCGGTTTTTCATACAACGGAATTATTCTTAATGCCGGTGCTTATACTCATACATCTCTCGCCATTGCCGATGCTTTAGCAGCCATAAAAACTCCTGTTGTTGAAGTTCATATTACAAATATATACAAAAGAGAAAAAATAAGACATAAATCATTGATTGCTCCTCATTGCACAGGCAGTATATCAGGCTTTGGTATAAAATCCTACGAACTTGCTGTCAGAAGTTTTTTATAACACCCGATAAAAAAAATAAAAACTCTTTTTTTTTCTCCGGAAAATTCTCTTTTCAGCTAATTTTACTTATATTTGTATACACTCTATAATTCATTAGCCATGAACATTCCTTTGATTGTAAACGACCCTTACTTAAAACCTTTTACAGATACCATAAAAAACAGAACCGATAAAGCAAAACATAAAGAAAAGGAACTTTCAAAAGGAAAAAAACTGTCTGATTTTGCTGATGCACATCAATACTACGGACTGCATAAAACCTCAAAAGACCAGATATACAGAGACCGGTTACCTAATGCAACTGAGGTTTTTTTGATCGGGGAATTTTCAGATTGGCAACTCAAAGATGAATATAAACTTACAAATAAGGGAAACGATGAGTTTGAAATAAAACTAAAATTAAATATTCTTAATCATCTTGATCTGTACAGATTATTTATAAGATGGCAAGGAGGCAGCGGCGACAGAATTCCGGCATATGCTAAAAGAGTAGTTCAAGATAAAGATACAAATATTTTTAATGCACAAGTTTGGGAACCCGAAAAACCATATAAACAAAAACATAAATCACCTGAAAAAAAAGACAGTATTTTGGTCTATGAAGCACACATAGGTATGGCTTCGGAAGACGGTAAAGTAGCAAGTTTTAATGAGTTTGCTGAAACAATACTTCCTCGTATTGTTAAATTAGGTTATGATACCATCCAATTAATGGCAATTCAGGAACATCCTTACTACGGTTCATTCGGATATCATGTTTCAAATTTTTATGCTGTTTCGTCACGTTTCGGAACACCTGACGACCTGAAAAAACTAATTGACAAAGCACACAAAAACGGTATCAGAGTAATAATGGATATTGTTCATTCTCACGCTGTTAAAAATGAAGTAGAAGGCATAAGCAGATACGACGGTTCCGAATATCAATTTTTTCATGCAGGTGAAAGAGGGCAACATCCGGCTTGGGACTCAAGATGTTTTGACTACAGTAAAGATGAAGTTATACATTTCCTGCTTTCAAATTGTAAATTTTGGTTGGAAGAATATAATTTCGACGGTTTCAGATTCGACGGAGTTACAAGCATGCTATATCTAAATCACGGTTTGGGAACTGATTTTTCATCTTATTATGATTACTACAATTTTAATCAAGACGAAGATGCTATAACATATCTAAGCTTGGCAAACAAGTTAATTCACGAAGTTAATCCGAATGCTGTTACAATAGCTGAAGAAATGAGCGGCATGCCGGGAATTGCCACAGCAATTAAAAACGGCGGTATAGGTTTTGATTTCAGGTTGGCTATGGGCATCCCCGATTTTTGGATAAAAGTTATCAAAGAACAAAAAGATGAAAATTGGCATGTAGCAGAAATATTTCATCGCTTAACAGATAAACGCAATGATGAAAAAACAATAAATTATTCAGAATCTCACGACCAAGCTTTGGTAGGTGATAAAACAATTATTTTCAGACTCGCTGATGCCGATATGTATCATTTCATGCATCTCGAAAATATGACTGATATTATTGAACGTGCAATTGCCTTACACAAAATGATACAACTTATAACATTGGCAACTGCACAAAGCGGTTATTTGAATTTTATGGGAAATGAATTCGGGCATCCTGAATGGATTGATTTTCCGCGTAAAGAAAATAATTGGTCATACCACTACGCAAGAAGACAATGGGGGCTTGCAAACAATAAAGAACTTGCATATCATTATCTGCAATTATTCAATACGGAAATTATACATTTATTTAAGTGTAAAAATATTCTCACTGAAAAAATTGAATTATTATCTGATAAAGCGTATGATCAAGTTTTAATTTTTAAACGAGCAAATTATTTCTTCTTTTTTAATTTCAATCCTTTTACATCATTTACCGACTATGGTTTTGAAACAGAAAAAGGAAAATATAAGGTTATTATTAATTCCGATGATGAAACTTATCTTGGTCAATCAAGAATAAATACAGAAATGATTTACAAAACAGTTAAAGAAAATAAAAAGGATTATTTGAAACTTTATATCCCTACAAGGACTTGTTTTGTGTTGGAGAAGTTATAAATTGTTGTATAACGTGGATGTATTTGATGAGCATATTGCACCATGACCAGATAAACCCGAACATGCATCAAGTATAGAATATATATTTAAAATGGCTGCTTGATAATCATTAAACTGATAACCTCCTGCATTCAAGGCACTCAATGAATACCAATCATTATCACTGCCATTCCATCCCCAGTTACAATGAAATGAATTATCATTTTTATAACCATCAATCACCCAAGCATGTCCTCCGTCACTTCCCTCCCCTCTGTAATAAATTGGACGTTGAGCATTTATTTCAGTTTTTAACATATTAATCCAAGTATTGTCCAGATATCTGTTTTTATCTTTTGGATAATCAGCATGAAAACCAAAATAATTTACAAAAGCATTACGTGCGTTATATGTTGATGACGAAGTGTTAGTTCCAGTAGAACAAAAATTTGAACTTAACGCAACGGCACTGTGATAAAGCAATAGGGCATTATCGTCATCGGGGGAATTAATTGACATATTTTGCCAATTATAATCTTGGTCATAATAATTAACCGATAATGTTTGGTTTATAGATGAAGATTGTATAAGTATTTGAACTATCGGGGAATACTCTGCAATTCCAATATTTCAGAATTTGTCCGAGAGCAACACCACCACAACCGACAGAACATTTAACAGATGAATTAGGCTTATCAGGGCAATATTGTTGATAGCCTGCACTTTATCCCCAAGTTGTTGTCAATAGATATGTTCCGGGAGAATATGATTTTATTGTGGTTTGTTCATCAAGATTAAGGTAATAATTCCATTTGTCATTTATTTCTTTATTAGTCTGTAATTTTTGTTTTTGAGCAAAAAGTATTTCATCTTTAAAGGTATTAAGTAGATATAGTAATCCAGGCGGGATATTATCAAAATCAATATTTGATGTAAGCCCATAACCGAGAACAGGCATTATTATATCATCTCCTGATACTACAATATGACCTTTTTCAAAGTTAAAAATGTAGTAAACAAGTTTTTTGTCTTTTGAAACAGGTATAGTTTCAATAATTTTCAAATCAGACTTTACTATACCTGAATTTAGCATAAAAGCATTTAACGCAACCCCCTTAACTGTCTCACAATCAACTTCTTTTGCTTTTGCCGTGAAGTTAAGGGCAAATATTAAAAATTAACACTACTGAGAAAAATTGTAACTTTTTGTTTGTATAATTCATTTTGGTATTTTTTTAGTTATTATTTAATTTTTGTAAATACTGTTTCAAGAGTTCCATTTTCTATCATTTCATTAATCTCGCCGAGGGTAAATTCTTGAAGTTCCTCATTTAATCCACCAAGCCAGTAATATTCTTTAAATGGGTTGGTATCAATAATTCTTTTTATTAATATACTGTCAGGCATTGCACAAATATTATGATTGTCTGCATATTTAATAAATTCTGTAATTGTTATATCTGTAAAAATTTTATCATGCTTCCATTCACAATCAACGATATAACCTGATTTTAATTTCCATCGATAGGTATATCCCTTATTACCATTTTGATATGTAATGCGAGGGTCATTTTTACTACAATACGAAGGTGATTGTGTTATATTACCAAAACTGTCCTGTTTAATTGTTACATAATTAAAATAATCTCCATTTGTTTTATACACAGACAAACTTGGTTCATTGTTTACAATTATGTTTTCATCAGCAAATTCTATTTTTTCTTTTTTACAATTTGTGAATAATAAAACTATTGACAGTAAACTAATTGTTAAAAAATATTTTTTCATCTTATTTTATATTTTTAGTTAATAATTCAGTTTTTTGAATTTTACTCTTAATTGGTGAACTCCTATTTTTCATTCTGCATTGTTTCCAACGGTCCTAATAAACTGCGTTTCAATGCAGTTTATTTCTATGTTGTATGCCGTTATTATTTTTTGTTTATCTATCTGATGTTGTTATTTTACTTATTATTCAACTTATTAACAATCTCAATGTTTGTTAATATTCCTTCAAATTTCTGAACAATCCAGAAAATATCTGCTTTATAATAATCCGATTTGGTCTTTTTTTTCAGATATGGAGCTTCAAATGTAATATCATCACGTGCTTCAGTTAACTGATTATATATCCATTGAATAATTGAGTTTCGAAATATTTTTACATTAGATTCAAATCCTCGTTTCGCAAGTTCGTTTATTGTTTCATTAATATTTCTATCTAATATTATTTGAAAAGTTGAGTCACTTTTTCTTCTAAACTCCTTTAAATCTTCACTATCTAATTTGTCTTTTAGCAAAAAGCTTTTAGCTTCCGAAATCACTCCTATAATTAGATTAATAATATCTTTCATGTCTAATAATTCAAATGGCATACAACATATATATAACCGTAACTCTTGTTTTCCTGTTACGTTTATTTCTTTTATAGTTGACGGTTTTTATTTAGTTTGCAATGTATTATTTTTTACCCGGTTTTCAAAAGGTCTTTTTATTAATTTATTTATTTCAATTGATTTATTGTTTGCTAATAAAGTCTCTCTATTCAGCAGGATGCCGATTTTATGTTTCAAATAAGCATTACTGACAAACTCCAATTAATTCTTGCCTTACATTTTTCTTTTCTTATTTTTGCATTCAACAGATTTACTTTTGTTGCATTGACCCAAACAAATAACAATATAAAAAATATTAATACACAGGAAGGTTTTGAGCATCTGTTTCACAGCCGTTATGCTGAATTATGCTCTTATGCAAATGTGTTTTTAAACGATCTTGATGCTGCCGAAGAGATTGTACAGGATCTTTTTGTGAAATTTTGGGAAAACAGAGAAAATATCAATATTTCTTCTTCAGTAAGGTCTTATTTATTCAGGTCTGTCAGGAACAGTTGCCTTAATTTTATAAAACATAAAAAAATTGAAGAAACTTATAAACAATATAATGAAGAACAAAGAGAAAGCGGAACTGTTTCTGTGGATGATGAATTTGAAGGATCGGAATTGGAAATACAAATTCGAAAAGCAATTGATCAACTTCCGCCTAAGCGAAAAGAAGTATTTATAATGAGCCGTTTTGAAGGTCTTAAATATAAAGAGATTGCCGAAAAATCAGGCATTTCTGTTAAAACCGTTGAAAATCAAATGGGAAAAGCAATAAAATTTTTGCGACAAAAATTAGCGGATTATACTGCTTTTTTAATTCTAATGCTGATAAAACTGTTTTCTGATACATAATGAATAGGGGAAAAACAAAATATAATTGTCATAATTACAGAAGCTCATATGAATAAGGAGAAACAACATATAAGTCACAGTTTGCTTATGTCATATTTGTTGGGTGAAGCTA
>JAUVIG010000463.1 GCA_030592825.1 Chlorobiota bacterium
AACTGCTGCCTTAAAAACGATAAAATCAGTCTTATTAAGCAACAGTTTGAATTACGGAATATTACTTAAAGATTGTCTTGGTCTACCTCTTCTGCATCCATATCCGTTCCGTATTTTGAACCGGTATTTGTACTTGTACCACAACCATCAGAATCTGTGCATACATGCCCTGCACCACCTTTAATATTCCACATTTCTTTTTCGTTTAATCTTGTTTCCGCAATTTTGTTTAATTTTAAATCTTTCATTTCAATTTTTAAAAAGTTAATAAATAAAAATAATTACATGAAAACTTATGCAAAATTTTCAACAACAAAAATGTATAAATAAATTTAATATTTGTTTGTTTTTAAGTTCTAAATACCTTACTTTTGGTTCTAAAATAATACCGAAAAAATGGAAATAGGAGAAAAGATTAGAAAAATCAGGGAATTAAAAGGTTTTACTCAAGATTATATGGCAAATGTATTGGAAATATCTCAACGTGCCTACAGTAAAATTGAACGCAATGAAACTAAATTAGATTGGGACAGAATAAGTAAAATTTCAAAAACATTAGAAATTGAACCCGTTGATTTAATAAATTTTAATGACAGTATGGTTTTTAATAACAGCCCTCAATCAGGCAAATTACATACTTTTAATAATTATATTTCCGATAAATTAATAAATCTGTATGATAAGCGTATTTCTAATCTTGAAGATGAAATTAAGTTTTTAAGAGAAATGGTTGTTAATAAAAATTAAATTTCCGCGAACAATTTATGTATTATTGCAACTCTTTTAATTGATTGATTATACAGCTTTTAAGTTTTGGACACTTTATCATTTAGCAAACCGGCGATTTAAGTAAAAAGTCGTATCTTTGTACTATAGATAAATATGAAAGTAGTATTTGGAAATAAGAAATTATTAGATATTTATTTGTATCCGCAAAAAAATAAAAAAATTGATAAAAATATTTTGCATAAATATATTGATTTAATTAACTTTATTAAGTCAGCAAATGATATAAACAGTTTATCTAAAATTTCAAGTTTAAACACAGAGAAGTATAAAAAGCATTGGTCTGCAAGAATTAATAAACAATACCGTTTAGAATTTGATTTTGAAAAACCAAATACAATAATAATTTTGAAAATATCAAAGCATTATGAATAATAAGAGATATGAACTAACAGAAAATATAATACCCGGAAAAGCTACACACCCCGGAGAGTTGCTAAAACAAGAATTGGAGTATAAACAAATTTCGACTAAAGAGTTTGCCTTTAATAGTCAAATTTCTGAAAATATAATAAAAAAAATTATTGGCGGAAAAGAATATATTACAATTGATATTGCATTGAAATTAGAAACCACATTAAATATTAATGCTGATTTTTGGTTACAACTACAATATAACTACGAAAAAGACTTACTCAAAATAAAAAAGAAGACAGAAATAGAAAAAAGTAACTTACCAAAAAACATACAAAAAAAAATATTGACAAGTATGAACCTTTTATAGGCTTATATAAAAACAGTTACAAAACCTTAAACTCCGTCCGTCTGTTATTTTGTCTGCCTTCTTTTGTAGCGTTAGTATCAACCGGATGCTTGCTTCCGTATCCTTTGTATGTCATTCTTAAAGATTTAATGCCTTCGTTAATTAAATAATCATAAACAGATTTTGCTCTTTGCAAAGATAATTGATTGTTGTGTTGTTCGCTGCCTGTATTATCGGTATGGCCGCTAATCTCAATTTTTACAGATTTATTGTTTATTAAAAAGTCATACAATTTACCAAGTTCGGCATAAGAAGTTTTTTGAAGTTTATAAGAATCAATTTCAAAAAAGATATTTTTTAAGATTGTTTTCCTCCCTTTTTTTATAGGAGAAAGCAGAATTCTAAAATAATATGTCTTTAATGAATCGCTTGTATGTGATAATGTAAAGTTCTCTGAATAAAATAAATAACCGGGTTTTGATACATTAAAAGCATAATTATTTCCGCTTGGCAAGCATATAAGAAATTCACCTGTTTCTTCGTCTGAGCTTGCTGTGGCAACTTCACGATTTTTATTTATGTTAATTA
Organism: Chlorobiota bacterium; assembly: GCA_030592825.1. Classification (GTDB taxonomy): domain Bacteria; phylum Bacteroidota; class Bacteroidia; order Bacteroidales; family JAADGE01; genus JAADGE01. Next base: position 2,078 of record JAUVIG010000463.1, read on the forward strand.
ATTTGATCTTGCTTGATAATTTTTCGCTTGTTTCGATATCATACACAGTTCCGTGAACATACGTAACCTGATTTGGTCTGTTTTCTTCATTAAGTTCAAATGTATAAAGATCCAAACCTCCGTATTTTGACTTTTTAGATGAGGCAAAAAATGCTTTGTTTCCCATAGTATTAATAATCAAACTCACTTCTTCATCGTGTGTATTGATAGGATACCCAAGATTAACCGGTTTTTGCCAATTACCCGATGTGTCTTTTCGTGATATAAAGATATCTTGTTTGCCCATACCTTGATGGCCGTTTGATGAGAAATATAAAGTTTGATTATCATAATGAATAAAAGGAGATTGTTCATGCTTTTCAGTATTAATAGTATCACCCAAATTTACAGGATTTGCCCAAGTATTATCAGCTTGAATTTGTGTCATCCAAATATCCATACCGCCTTTACCACCCGGCCTGCTTGAGACAAAGTATAAGGTTTTTCCGTCGGAAGAAAATGCCGGTTGAGATTCCCAATATTTTGTATTTACTCGCTCACCGATATTTTCAGGGTTTGACCATTTATCTCCTACTTTTTCAGAAACAAAAATATCGCAACTTCCGTATGATTTTCCGTGAGGACTTTCTCCTTTATTATATTCACAAGAAGTGAAGAATAAAAATTTACCGTCGGCAGAAATTGATTGTGCACCCTCATTGCTGTATGTGTTTAGAGGCGAACCAAATTCTTTAGCTTCCTCATAAGTGTTATTTTCTTTTTCAGAAATAAAAAAATCTTCTTGCATTTCAAGCGTTCCGTCACAGGACCTTTTACCGGTCGGTATTAGTCTCGTAAATATCAAAGTTTGTTCATCTGCGGTTATTGTTGGGAGATATTCGTCAAATTCAGAATTAATATTGGCTCCTAAGTTTGCGGGTTTAAAATCTACAGGGTTCTTTAAAGCATTAATTCCGAATATACATCTTCTAATATACGGTTCCGTCATTTTTGAATAAGTATTTAAAACATCATATTTTTTTAATTCATCAAAATGATATTTTGCATCTTCATATCTTCCGATTAATAATTCAGTTTTTGCCAATGTAAGAAAAGCTAAAGCACTTTTTTGAGGATTAACGGCAACAGCTTTTTTTAAGATATTTATCTTTTCTGACGGTCGCTTGGTCTCATCATAAATATCAGATAATAAGTAATATACTTCAATAAATTTTTTGTCTTTAGCTATTGCTGCTTCACACCAGTAAATTGATTCTTCATATTTATACGAATTGTAATAATCAAATGCTTTGTTGAAATATTGTATGGCTTTTTTTGATTTTGTAGATAATGTTTGAGAATAAACTTGTCCGGATAATGTAAGAAGAAATATGATTA
>JAUVIG010000432.1 GCA_030592825.1 Chlorobiota bacterium
ATTTATTAATTCGTTTAAAATTAGTGCATTCGTGGCTTTTAAACTTTTGAATCCATGTTCAAATGATTTAATGTGCTTGGTAATTGGTCTGACCGGTTTTTAACTGAAATTAACTCTAAAATTGAAAAACAAAGCAAAAAAAATACAGATTAAGAAGTTTTTTTCAGGCAATTTAATTTTTGTTTTATTATTGGCACTTGTTCCTACCATTATTATTGTTTTAATAAATCCCATAGATTTTAAGAAATACCAAGTTAAATTAAACTATACAAGACTTAACAAAAATGCTGTTCATGTTTATGAAGACCTTGATAATGACGGTAAAGAAGAATATATTAATATGAACAATTTTACAATGGCAACATTAGGAATGCTGATTTATACTTCTGACAGGGAACATACCGGACAATATAATTCTCAATATTATATGCCGGTTATTATTGGCGGCAATAAGATTTTCTGTGAAGATATTAATAATGATTCTGTTAAAGAGATTATATATTTTTCTCAAAAAAGTGACTCCTTATTTTTAAGTATATTTAATTATAAGAACTTAAATTTTTTATTAAAAGAACGGTTTATTACTATTATCGGGTTAAATGAGAAAACGGATTACAGCTATTATTGGTTGACTTCTGCTGATATTAATCAAGATCAACTTAAAGAGATATATTTTTCTGTAATCGGAAATTTTGCTTTGTATCCGAGAAAAATATTCAAATATGATTTTGCAAATGATTCATTAATTTCCTCTGTTGATGCCGGAGCAAAACAAAATGTAAAATCATTTTATACTGATTCAGGAGAACCTTTTTTTCTGTCAGGTTCCCGGGCTACAGATAATTGTTATGAAGATTTTCCTTTTGAATACAGAGATACATGTACATGGTTTTTTGCTTATGATAAAGATTTAAAATTAATAATTAAACCGAGATGTTTTCTAGGAAAGCCGAGTTCAATAAATGACATATACAAACAGGGAAAAAATTTTATTGCATTATATACAAACAGCGGAACTTCCGGTGCCGGGAGTAAAATATTATATTTAAATATGCAAGGAGCAATTACAGATTCTGTAATTATTTCTGAAAAATTTATAAACGAAACATTTATAAAAATAAATATCGGAAAGAAAGAACATTTTTTTATTTACAGCGTCAATAATGATCAAGTAAAGTATTATGAATATTTTCCCGATAAACGCAACTATAAACAGACAAATTTGTCAAAAAAGTTGACCGGGTATTTACGCCCTTATATGTTTGATATTGATAAAGACAATGAAGAAGAATATTTTTTAATAAATTTTTCAGATAAATCATTGTATCTGTACAGGAATAATTTAAAAAATCCGGTAAAGATTCCTGTTGATTCCGATTTTGAAGGCATTATTGATATTTCTTCAAAAGTTACGGATAATGTTATTAAACTGATTATTACAACAAAATCAAAATTCTATTTTTTAGATTATTTCCGTAATCCGAATTATTGGTATAAATATCCGTTTTGGATTTTAATTTATTTCCTTTCAATATTTTTTGTTTGGCTTGTTCAGTTAATACCAAAACGTATTGAACGAAAACAAGATGAACTGAAAAACAAAATTATTAATCTGCAACTTACAAACACCCAAAATCAATTAGACCCGCATTTTACTTTTAATGCACTTAATGTTGTTGCAAGCAAAATTTACAAAGAAGACAGAAATACAGCTTATGATCTGTTTGAACGTTTTTCACGTTTAATGCGTTCATCGTTAGCATTTTCCGATAAGATATTCAGGCCTTTAAGTGACGAGCTTCAATTTACGGAAGATTATCTTGAGTTTCAAAAAAGCAGATTTAAAACATTATTTGACTTTAAGATTACTGTTTTAGAAGAAATAGAAATTGATAAAATTCAAATTCCTAAAATGCTTATTCAAGGCTTTGCAGAAAATTGTGTGAAACATGCTTTTAAAGGTATTGACTACAAATGCAAAATAAACATTGAGGTTGCTGAAAAAGATGATAAAACTTTAATAACAATTGAAGATAACGGCATAGGTATAAAACAATCACATATTGATAACCCTGTTCCGGAATCAGGCAGAGGTATGATTGCCATGCAAGAGCAAGTTTCTTTGATAAATAAGCTTTATAAAAAGGAAATTTTGATTGAGATTACGGATAAATCAAAAACCAATAAGCAATTATCCGGAACTTTGATTTTGATTCAAATATAGCATTCTGTAAAATAAAGTCATCCGATGAATAACGAAATAAAATTGAAGAAATAAGTGTTTAGACTTGCGCAGTAAATAATTGATTCATCTAATGACTTTGTAAACATTGCTGACCGAAGCCTTCGGTTTCAGAAGTAATTTTTTTCGGCAAAGTTGTCTTTCCTGTTTGTCTCGACCCAAGCAAAACAATGGCTTTACCGGAATAAATACGTTTTTTAATTTGTTTCAACTTGTCTTTTAATCATAATTTTCGGTATTATATTAGCCAAAACAATAACTTTTGGCTAATATAATCGCACAAAGCATGGTTTTTATTTTTTTAAATTTGCAAATTGCAAATTTTCACAAATTAGAAATCCTTTCAATCAAAAAACAAGACAGGGAATTTATCGAAAAATTAATAATTTTTAATAAGATATTTAATCAATAATAAGCGGCAGTTCAGTACTTGTTGCCGGATAAATAAGTTGAATAATCTTTGCTTTATCTAATGAACGTAATGCTTCTCCGACTTCCCGCGAACGGTAAACAGAATTTCCGAAACCTTCAAATTTTATCCTGTTTGTTTCATAAGGTGCCGTTCTAAATAAACACTGAATTCTTTAGCAAACTGTCTTATCAATGTAGTTTTTCCGACTTGTCTTGCTCCTCTTATAAGCAAAGGTTTTCTGTTTGACAGATGTTTCCGGTTGAGTAGTATTTTGTTTGCTTTTCTTTCAATTATCATAATTTATGTAATAAAGAGAGAGTAAATGTTGTTGTTTCTTGTAACAAAGATAGTGCAAAAATATATAAATAATGTAAAATAGTGGTCCTTATTAAAAAACCCTATTTGCAAATTTTCACAAATTAAAAATTCCTTCAATCAAAAAACAGGGGGGCTTATCAAAAAATCGGGGGGCTTAATAAAAAAACCGAACATTGCTTTTTAATAAGGTGGTTATGATTTAGTTTTGAAGATAACTAAAAACACCTTTAAATAAGCTCAATATGTTTAAATCAGCTTTTCAAAAACAAAAATACAGACATAAATATATTGAACCGATAAATAGTTTAATACCTTTTATTGGTGTAGGAGAAATCGTAAACGAAAAAACGACTTTAAAGGAAATAAAAAGACAATTAGGAGAACCTGATACAGATGTTACTGACGACAGAGAAAACAGAATAATTGAATATAAAGAATTGGGAATGCTCTTTAAGTTTCTAAAAGTTTTTAATGACGGAAAGAAAAATCCTGTTGTTTCATTTATAACCATAAAAAATTTAGGGGGAGTTGGTATATTTGAGGAAATATTTTTAAAATACAAATAAATCAAGTTCGCACAAAATGAGATAAATTGACCAAAATATTTATTAAATTGCGATCATGCTTTTAACAAAATTACATATTCCTCAAGCCGGAAAAAAAACGGTAAATCGGACCAATCTTTTTACTAAATTAAACGAAGGG
>JAUVIG010000453.1 GCA_030592825.1 Chlorobiota bacterium
CCCGGGTGAAGTCGTAAGGGAAGCTTTCAATGAAGATTATGAGATTTTACCGCAATCAGAACCGGTTTTTGATTATTCACAAGTCCCGAATGAAGCATATTCAAAATTGATCAGACGTACCAGAAATATACTGTATACTCAAATATCAGTAAATATTAAAAAACCCGAGGTATTGATTGCTTATGATAAATATTCTTCTCCTCAACTTATAATAACCGTTAAGGCAAAAAATAATAAAGAATTTACGGAAACATTTGAAAAATATGCCGATAAAATTGTTTATTCATTTGATAAAGCCGAAAGAAACAGATTGATAAAAGGATACAGCGGCAAACTTCTGAATAAAAACATTAAAACACAACTTGAAAAGAATCATAAATACACTCTAAATGTACCTAAAGGGTATAAATTAGATATCGACAGTTCCGGTTTTGTATGGATAAGCAGAGAAACACCTTGGTCGAGCCAAGGTTTGCTTATTTGGGATTATCCCTACAGAGATACAAGTGAACTTCATCTTGAAAGTTTATTAGATAAAAGAGATGAGATGACAAAAAAATACATTCCGGGTCCGGCAGACAGTTCATACATGACAACAGAAAGATTAATTGACCCTCTGTATAAAGAGTTTCTTTTGAATAGTGTCTATACTGCTGAAATAAGAGGGCTTTGGAAAGTTACGGGAGCAAAAGGTGTTTTTATGGGCGGACCTTTCATAAGTTTCTCAACTGTTGATCAAAAAAGAAACCGAATAATTACAGTTGACGGATATGTTTACGGTGGAAAGAAAAAGAAAAGAAATCTTTTAAGACAAGTTCAAGCTGTAATGTACACATTGAAAGTTGTTGAATGATGTTAGATTGATGAAGATTGAATGAGATTGAATTTTACAGAAATAGTGAAGGCTTGGATATGTAAAATAGTGAAAATAAAAGTTTTATAATGTCAATATTTTGAATTCCTTAACCAAGCCTTCACTTTATACAGACTCTAATTATACTATAAAACTATAATAAATGGCAATCATAAAATCAGTCAGAGGATTTGATCCTAAATACGGAGAAAATTGTTTCTTTGCTGAAAATGCTGTAATTATCGGGGACGTTATTATGGGAAATAATTGCAGCATATGGTACAGTGCAGTATTAAGAGGCGATGTTAATTCGATCAGGATTGGTAACAATGTAAACATTCAAGACAACTCAACTTTACATACATTATATGAGAAATCAATAATTGAGATTGGCGATAATGTTTCAGTTGGTCATAATGCAGTAATACACGGAGCAAAAATCAATGATAATGTTTTAATAGGAATTGGAGCTGTTATATTGGATCATGTTGAGATTGGAGAAAACTCAATAATTGCAGCCGGAGCTTTAATTAAAACAGGCACAAAGGTTGAGTCTAACAGTATTTATGCCGGAATTCCCGCAAAAAAAGTGAAAGATATTGACCCTGAACAAACAAAAGAAATGATTAATAAAATTGCCGATAATTACAATATGTATGCAAGTTGGTATAAGTAGGGAAGTTCAAAGTTTAAAGTTCAAAATTTAAAGTTCAAAATTTCCGGCCTGTCGGCAGACAGGAAAGTTGTAAAGTATAATACTACCTAAAATTATTTGATTATAAATGATAAAAAAATTAAGCATATTCATTTCATTAATATCACTTGCATTTTTTGCTTGTGAAGATGTTATTGAGATTGATTTGAACAGTGTTGAACCTCGTATTGTTATTGAGGCTAAACTTTTCAACCAACTTTATCCGGCAACAGTTTTAATCACAAAAACATCTGATTTTTTTGATACCGTTACTTACAATACAATTTCCGATGCTGAAGTTTTTATTTCAGATAATTCAGGAAACAGCATAAGATTATATGAAACAGATACATCAGGTATATATCAAGCTGATCTTTTCGGCGAAATTGGTAAAATTTATACCTTAAACGTTAAATCTGAAGGTGAAACTTATATTTCAACAGCAGAAATGAAACACTCTTTAAAAATTGATTCTTTCAAAACCGTCTATCACGGAGATGAGATACCGTATTTTGAAGAAGGTTATGAATTAAACTGCTATATTGGAGACTCTGTTAATGTTAATGAATATTGTATGTTAAATATTTATAAGAATTTTGAGAAAAGCTTTAATATCTATTTATATGACGATACATATACAGACGGATCAAGTTTTAAATATACATTCTTTATCGAAACTTTTCAAGCCGGTGATACAGCCATGATAGAAATGCTGACTTGTGACAGAGGAGTTTATGATTATCTTTACACCTATGCAGAAATTGCAAGCGATTATTTCCAAGATTCCGGAACACCATATAATCCCACTTCAAATATCTCTAATGGTGCATTAGGATACTTTGGGGTATTTTCTGTGAGTGGTGCTTTTATGATTATTGAGGAAGAGTGATATCTATATTAAACAACATTGGTGTTGAAAAAATGAATTGAATAAACCTAATAAAATCAACAGTAAAAATTCATTAGTAAAAGATATATTCATTTAATTTTTAAATTTCTTTAGTGAAAGTGCGAGAACAAATATAAAAAATTCACCTGAAATAAACCAAAGACGTGATATAACAGAAATCGTTGTTGAAATTTCTAAAGGAATTCCACTCAATACCATAAATGCAGTCATAATTCCTTCTCTTACGCCAATTCCTCCCGGAACAATAACAGCAAGCAAACCCAATGTAGCACTTAAAGGAAATATAAAGCCAATTTCCAAAGAAGTATCAGGATAAATTGATAATGAAAGAAAATAAAATGCTGTTATCCATGCTGACCAATATAAAAATATATACGAAAGGATATTTATACTTTCTTTAAAAGAAATATGAGGAATCTCAAGTTCCTTTTTAAATACTTTTTTTACTAACCAAATAATTAAAATCCTTACTTTATCAAAAAAAATAAAGATTGTTATTCCGAAAAACAGAACTGACACACTTACGGAAAACACATCAAGGCCTCTGTACACAAACAAAGGAACTGCACTAATTAATAAGCCTGACCATATAAATAATAATTGTTCTTTTAAAGAGACAAAAGAAGCTGTTTTAACAGAGTATTTAGTACCGACAGCTTTAGCTGCCCTCCCTAATATCATCCAGACCTTTCCGGGAATATATTTTGCAAAAATCACGAGACCATGTGAAACAACAGCTTTTTTTTTTGATATTAAAATTTTATGCTTTTTCAGTACGTTCCAACAACTTAATGCACTCATAAAAAAGCCTGTCCAAAAAAAAAGTACAGATATACTTAAATATAAATAGTTTAATTTTATATTTTTGAAGTCAAAAAAATCATATTTATATAAAAAAACAATCAGAAAAATCAGAGATAAATATAAAATTATATTAAAAAACAGTTTTTTATTCATAATACAAATCAAAAGTTATTTTTTATCACATAATGCAATTAGCCACGGGAAAACACTTTTATACTCAATTATGTTAAAACGAGATTGAATTAACATTTTAAAAGCTTTTTTACTCCAATGTTGGATATGC
>JAUVIG010000445.1 GCA_030592825.1 Chlorobiota bacterium
CAAGCTGTTATGCTCATGTTTACAATCAGTCATTTACAAAAGTAAACTCCTGATTCTAAACATTTCACAAGCCTCGAACTCGAACATTCTGAAACAAACACAGACTTTATAGACAGACACTAATTAACAGAGCTTGCATTAAGTAATAAAGACAGGGAAAAAGAATCAACGTAAGGTAATCATAAGGTTTTTATGTAATTCTTTAACGATCATTTTATGAAATCCGGGATATAAAAACTTGTCTCTGATTTTTGATTGACTTCTGTATATAGTATTGTGTTGTACTTTTGTATGTCCGTCTTCGGTTTTACTTAATATAATTCTTTGAGTACCTTCAGAAACTCCGTTATTTATATAACAAAATTGAATTGTTTTATTATCATCATCAACTTTAGTAATCTCATAAGCAACAACAAGCCTTTTCAATCCTCCGAGAAGATCAAGATTTATGAAAAAAACCTGCCCTTCTCTCATTCCTTCATAATTATTACTGTCAATATAAAATATTTTTTTTTTCTTTTTTGAATACATAAAACCGAGACTTACAATATGTCCGGAATAAATTTCAGGAAGACTAATGTTTTTATATGATTTCCAAACTTTATTAATATCATCTTTAAGATAATATGTTTCATATTGATAACTGTAACTTAAAGAGTCATTATCGTCAATACCGGTAGGATTTAATTCATCAAAAGAATTAATGTTCAGCAAATATTTGTTTTTAATGAATTTCTTTTTCCTCTTCTGAAAAATATGATCTGTGTCAATTGTGTTTATGCATGATTGTGCAAAGCTTAACGGGCTGAATATAAGAATAATAACAAGAAGGCTTAAGAATTTTTTCCAAATCCTTTCAGTTAGTGTTTCGATGTTCATAATATTACAATAATTGTTTTCTTGGGAGCAAAAATATAATAAAAAGTGTATTTATATCAAGAAATTTGACGAGTGATATTTAATGCTGTAAAAATCAATAAAGAAGTCTGATTTCAACGATTACTTTCTCGTTTTCGCCATGTTTCAATTGAAACAACATCCCCCTCAATTACATCCTCTATGAATACTTCAAAGGTTTCAGGATTTACACAGAAAAAATAATAGGTTTCAAACCATGTTTCTTGGTTATAACCTACCTGAATAAAATATTCGCTGTGATCTGCATTCGGAGCTTCAATAATTGAAGATAAAGATTGCTCACCGTTTGTCATTGCTTTTACGTGAACGGCTGCATCATAATATTCCGGCAACTCTGTAACAACTTTCATTGCTTTATCTTCAACAGTTTCAGTCATGTTGCTGTCTTTAACGCTTACATTATTATTGGTTGACGAATCATTACAACCGGCTAATAAAAAAAGGCTTAGAATTAAGAAAAGGAGTAGTTTTTTCATCTGTTTATTTTTTATTATTTTAAAGGTCAGATAGTTTTTTGCGATAGCAAAAACCTGCCCTTGCTACTGTGTGCAGTAAATTTACCTTACTCCACAAATAATCATGCTTGGGTGTGTTAAAAGTCTTTATCATGGGCGTTTCATTTATCAAAAATTTTGTATAAAAGTTTGCTTTTTCTAATAAACTGTCAAATAACACAAAAATCATTAAAATAAAAAAATTAATTACTCGTTCCGAAAAAGAGGGAAAAACAGTTTTAAAATAATATTTATCCACTAAAAATATCAAAATGAAACAACTACTAATCACAGGAACTTTAATATTAATAACTATTTTGTCAAGTTGTAAAAAAGATGAGGATACAGATATACTTCCTGAAGAGGAAAGCAATATTATATTCGTAACAGAAGATGTTACAGCAACAACAACATGGTATTCAGATAAGATTTATGTAATCGATGATTATGATTTTTATGTAGATGCAACATTAACAATTCAAGCCGGAACGGTTATTAAATTCCAACCGTCAAAAGGAGCATATCTCGGATTGGGCTCATCCGGTACAATTGCAGCAAACGGAACTTCAAGCAAACCAATCATTTTTACTTCTTATAAGGACGATATTCACGGCGGAGATACAAACAAAGACGGAACAGCAACGAATCCTGCAGCAGGAGATTGGAATCATATTAATATTAATGATGCAAACGGATCAACTTTTAATTATTGTGAGTTTTATTATGGAGGCAACGGGTCTTATAATTACACCTTAACCTTATACGGATCAAAAAATACGAAAGTTACAAACTGTACATTTGCACATAATCGAGGCGGAAAGGGTGGCGATTTTTATTACGGAGCACTTGATGCAAGCGAGGCAGAAGACGGAACTGTCATAACCGGAAATGTTTTTTATGATAACATACTTCCTTTATCTGTAAGTACAAGTTTTAACTTGGATGCCTCTAACACATTTAATAATCCCGAAGATGTAAGTGAAACAAACACGATGAACGGTATCTTTGTTTATGCTATAGATGAGATTTCGACAAATTTAATTTGGAGTGAGACAGATGTAGCTTATGTGATCAATGATAATGATTTGTGGGTAAACTCCGGAAACTCTTTGACTTTGGCTGATAATGTTGTCATCAAATTTACTCCGACCAGTACTTTATTATTAGCTGATGGCTCAGGAGCTGTCAATCAAGGAACCGGTAACTACTTTACTTCTTTTAAAGATGATTCAAAAAAAGGAGATACTAACGGTGACGGATCTGCAACAACAGCCGGTTTCGGTGATTGGGAAGGTATATATGATGATAATTCAAGCATTTACTTGACATGGGCAAATATTTTGTATGATTCCTATTAAGGCAACTTGCAGCCGGTATTTTTTGAGTATAAAAATTTTGTTTTAGGATATTACTAATGCTCTGTCATTTTACCGAGTTTTGTAATTCTTGCATGTGTAAATGTAATATCCCTGACATACAGCATATTTCCCCATAAATAGCTGTTCCCTTTTAATCTGCGAGAGGCTTTCATTCGTTTATTTAAGCGTGTGATCTCTTTATCTGTTGCTTGTCTTCTTTCTCCTAATTTGCCGTAAAGTTTAACAGCCGGATAAGTTTTAAAACGGCCCTTTAATAATGATCTTAACCAAAACCATATATTGCTGTTAACACCGAGAATACAAATGTTTTTATTATATTCTGCATTATCCGGTAAAGTTTCCGGATATTTTTCAAAATAAAAACCGGATTGATCACGATTTAAAAATAAAGAACCGACGGGTGTTACATCAGGCAAATTCTCATTATTAACAGATGCAATTGCTACGTGAAAATTAGTTCTGAAGCTTTTGTTGAAAAGTTTTCTGATTTCAAGCCAATTTTTAATGATGTCCATAGTACATATTTGAAAAAGGGAAACGAAGATTTTAAATTTGAGTCCACTCCGAAAAGTATTTTTTGCCACAAAGTCACAAAAACACAAAAATCCACAAAAAATAAAATGCTGATAATAAGTCTTTTGTGAAATTTAGTGACTTGGTGTTTTACTTGAGTTTTCTACAGTTTCAATTTTAAACTATATAAATACGTGAGTTATAGTATTTTAAAACAACACTTAGTGTATGGTTAAATTAATTATTAATATCACATAGCTTAAATATTTTCCACAGGTG
>JAUVIG010000367.1 GCA_030592825.1 Chlorobiota bacterium
AAATAAAACGGAGCATCAAGAGCAAAAATCTGCTTGTGGATGCCCGAGTTCACAGGAGATGAGTTTTATGGCAAACAGTGAAAAAGAAAGTACGGTTGAACCGAAGAACCTGAAATCAGAATTAACACATTGGCCGGTTCAAATGCATTTGGTTAATCCTAATGCATCATATTACAGAAATTCAGATATTGTAATTGCTGCTGACTGTGTGGCTTATTCAACAGGGAACTTTCATAAAGAGTACTTAAAAGGAAGAAGTTTAGGGATTGCATGTCCAAAATTAGATTCAAATACAGAGGTTTATATTGAGAAATTCAGGCAAATGATTGATGAAGCCAAAGTAAATACAATAACAGTGATGATTATGCAGGTACCTTGTTGCAGTGGTTTAGTTCAGATGATAAAATCGGCTGCTTTAAAAGCTGATCGTAAAGTACCTGTTAAGCTTATAGTTGTGGGAATTCAAGGTGAAATTCTTGATGAACATTGGTTATAAATTTTGATTCTGCCGTAACAACAGTATTCATTATTGAGAGATTAGCTAACAGGCCTGAACCGATAACATTTAAAGCTGGCAGGCCGTTTATGTTTATTATAAAAGAAAATGAGACAGGTAGTATTTTATTCATCGGCACATTGATAAATCCGTCGGAATAAATACTTTTGATACAGAATTACAAAATCTTTTCTGATAACAGCTTCCTAAACTGTTCCAATTCCTTATCGCCCGGAATATACTTAATTTTTTCACTTGCAATTATATCAAAACCTGATTGATCACAACTGTATAAAATAAATACTGTTAACAAAAGTATAAGAACTAACTTAAATTTTTTGTACCATGTCTTCATTTTTATAATATTAAAATATTATTTCTCAAATTAACGAAATTTTATTCAATTTAGGTATTAAAAATTGTATGTTTCACGATTGAATTTATAAATAATTCGGGATGCAAAGACTCGGTTTTGGATTCAATGTTAATATAAATAAGGTATATACTTTTATTTTAATACTTTTGTATTTCATATTCAAATTGAGAAAAAATAATTTGTGAGAAAAAAACCAAAAATACATTCAAAAAGATTCTTTTTGATTTTCGGAATTTTATTATTTGCCTTTAATATTAATGCTCAAACTTCGCCTAATATCGACAGCCTTAAAAATGCTGTTGAAAAGATGTCAAACGATTCGATAAAAGTAACTGTTTATTACAAAATTGCTGTCGGATTACGCAAAATAAATCCTGACGAAATGCTTAAATATACCGAAAAAGCATTAAAACTTGCCTATAAATTAGATATTAAAACGGAAATTGCAAAAAGTTGCCATATTTTAGGAATATTTTGTGCCGAAAGAGGCGATTTAAAACGTGCTCTTGAATATTTTTTTAAATCTTTAGAAACTCTTGAAAGAATAGGAGATGAAAGTCGTAAAGGAGTTGCACTCGGTGCAATTGCTCGAATATGTCAATTACTCGAAAACCATGAAAAAGCTTTAGAATACGATTTAAAAGCTCTTGAAATTGCTTTAAATAACAAAGATTCTGCAAATCTTGCTATAAATTATAATAACGTAGGTGCGGATTACAATAATCAAAAAAATTATAAGAAAGCAATCGAAAATTATAACAATGCTCATGTAATTGCGAAAAAAAATAAAAATATTCAACTGCAAGCTCTGTTACTCCTGAATATCGGTTATGCTTATCAAAAAACAAATGATTTTCAATCGGCATTTAAAAACCTGAAAGAAGCACAAAAATTATACACTGAAATAAACGATAAATACGGACTTGCAAACATATATAACAAATTAGCAGGATATTTTAACGAGAATCAAGTAAATGACAGTACAATTAAATATGCCTCAAATGCACTTTCTTTAGCTGAAAATATCGGTACTGTTACTATAATAAGACAAGCATCAGGACTTTTGAGTGAAGCCTACGAAAAAACAGAAAAATATGATTCTGCGTTCAAATATTTAAGGCTGTTTAACACAATGAACGACAGTATAATAAATTCCGGAAACACACAAAAAATTACTCAACTCGAAATGAATTACGAGTTTGAGAAAGAACGAGAAATCAGTGAAATAAAGCATAAAGAGGAAGTAAGAAGACAACAAAACTTTACAATTTTTTTTATAACAGCATTCTTATTATCATCACTGTTAGTAATATTAATTTTCAGGAATTACCGGTTAAAGAAAAAATCAGAAGAAAAACTGCAGCAATTAAATGCCGTAAAAGACAGATTTTTCAAAATAATTTCTCACGATTTAAAAGCTCCTTTTACTGCATTTATTTCTATTTCAGAAATTTTGTCAAATACTGAAATAAACCTCAGCAAAGAAAAAATACAGTACTTTGCAAACAGCATAAACAAAACTGCCAAAAGTTCTTATGATTTGTTTCAAAACCTTTTGCTTTGGTCAATATCGCAACGAGAAAATTTAGAAATAAACAAAGTTGAAATTGATTTAAACAAACTTATTTCGGACACATTAACATTGTTGAAAGCTGCCGCAGATGATAAAAACATTGAAATAGTTACAAAAATTGCAACTGATATTAAAGTTTTAACTGATGAAAATATCATAAAAACAGTTTTAAGAAATCTGATAAACAATGCAATAAAATTTACACCTTCCGCCGGAAAAATAACTATTTCCGCGAACTCGGGCGATAATTATACAGAAATAAGTGTTTCTGATACCGGAACAGGAATAAGTAAAGAAAATCTTTCAAAATTATTTAAGCCTGAAGTACACCATTCAACATCGGGCACTAATAACGAAAAAGGAACAGGCCTCGGACTTATTCTCTGCAAACAACTTATTGAAAAAACAGGAGGAACGATTTCTGTCATAAGTGAAAAAGACAAAGGTTCTCAGTTTATTTTTACAATTCCTGCTTAATGGAATAATAAGTATAAAGTTGTAAAGTTCAAAGTTTAAAGATGTGCTTTAATTATTCGTGTTTCATTTTTTAAAATCGCACCAAATATTACCATAATTTATATTTACGGAATTCTTCTTTTCAAAATGTTAAGCCGAATTATTACATTTGATAAGAACTTTAGGTTAAGGAGCAGATTCAAAATTGCAACAAATAATTGGTAATTAAAACTATTAAACATAATTTCGTGAAAAAATAATTTGGATAAAATTAAACTTATATTAGTTGACGACCATCAAGTTGTTTTAGACGGAATTGCTGCCTCACTACTGCTTTACGATGATATTGAAGTAATTGCGGAAGCATCTGACGGCAAAGAATTATTTAAAAAACTTGAAACTTTCTCGCCCGATATTATTATACTTGATATTGCAATGCCTGATATTACAGGTATTGAGATTTGCAAAATATTAAAAAAGGACTTTCCTGAAATTAAAGTGATAATTTTTACGGGTGATGAAAACCAAGATTCAATTTTTAAAGCCCTGAAAGCCGGAGCAAATGCCTTTTTACCAAAAGAAACACAACGAGAAGAACTTGTAAGTACAATTTATGCAGTTAGTAAAGGCGAAAATTATATCAGCAACTCTATTTCAAACACCTTAATAATAGACTATTTAAAAAAAGAAAAAAAAACAAGCAAATATTCAAAAAAAGAAATCGTGCTTACAGAGAGAGAAATAGATATCCTTACACATATTGCCGAAGGTTTGCCTTATAAAAATATTGCCGACAAATTATTTATCAGCACAAAAACAGTTGAAAAACACAAACGAAATCTCCTTAATAAACTAAACCTTGAATCAACAGTTGATTTGGTAAAATATGCAATCAAAAATAATATTATTGATTTTTAAACGTACGCATTTCCCTACTCCGAATCCCCCCTGTAAATACGCTTTTTCCCCATTGACATGTATATGTTTTGTTGCATATCTTTGTATTAAAGTTTTTCTTGGAATTATTTGACCCTATACAAATGGTTTCAAGACAATATTATTATGTTTAATTTACTGATATTCAATAAATTAAATTTAATAAAAAATATTTTTTCATGCAACTTTTTAATAAACATTTAAGTCTGCATAGTGAATTGAAAATTTAATAATGAATTTTCAAATAATTTAAAAATTTTATGCCAATGAAAACAATTAGACTAATATCAATAATTTTGGTTTTTCTTGCAATATCAGGAATCAACCAAAAAACCTATTCGCAAGCAAATGCAGGCCCGGATCAGGAAATTTGTGCAGATTATACATATATGTCAGCATTGGATCCTTCACCCGATTCGGGAGAGTGGTCTGTAGTGTCAGGTTCAGGAGT
>JAUVIG010000192.1 GCA_030592825.1 Chlorobiota bacterium
ATTAAAACATAAATCGCAGTTTCAATATTACTATTCTTTTTTTTGGGAACAGTAAAATCAGCCTCAATTATATTATTTATAAGTTCAAAATACAAAACAGACACATATGTAACTGTTGAGGGGCAAGTAATTGATAAAGTTACTAACAACCCTTTGGTTTTTGTATCAGTATCAGCCGTGGGTTCTAATGTAGGAACTGTTACAAACACAGAAGGAAAATTTACATTAAATATTGAAAATGATTTGAATGTAAGTCAAATATCTTTTAAACATCTGGGATATAAAAATAAAATTGTACCGCTTTCATCATTAAAAGATAAAAATGTTACGATCAGCATGGAAGCTTTTGCAGTACCTATTGAAGAAGTAATTGTACGTCCGAGCAATCCTTATGA
This sequence comes from Chlorobiota bacterium, assembly GCA_030592825.1. Classification (GTDB taxonomy): domain Bacteria; phylum Bacteroidota; class Bacteroidia; order Bacteroidales; family JAADGE01; genus JAADGE01. The sequence goes on from JAUVIG010000192.1 coordinate 396, forward strand.
ATTGATTGAAGAAATATTAAGAAAAATTCCTGAAAACTATTGTGTTGAAGCATATAAACATATGGCTTTTTACAGAGAAACAATTAAGAAGAGAAAAAAGTATGTTTCAATTTCAGAAGCTATAGTTGAAATTTATAAAGCTCCTTATGATAATGAAATGAAAAATGATTTAGTAAAATTGTATAAAGGGCGAAAAAGTGCAAATGTAAAAACTCAAGATACATTAATAATGAAATTAAAAGGCGGGCCGCAAACAGCACTTTTGCTTGATATTGCTAAGAACCCTTATGTTTTGTTCTCTGATGAAAACTTAGAAAATTATTTATTTGAAATTGATGAAATAGCAAATATCAATGATAATCAAAACTATGTTATTAAGTTTACACAGAAAAAAAATCATGAATATCCGTTATTCAACGGCAAATTATATGTAGAAATAAAATCATTGGCCATTACTGCTGCTGAATTCAGCTTAAATCTTGAAAACGAAGCAGAAGCAAGTAAAATGTTTGTTCGTAAAAAACCGTTGTTTATGACCATTACTCCTATTGCAACAAATTATGTAGTAAAATTTACAGAAGATAACGGCAAGTATTTTTTCTCACATGCAAGAGGTGAAGTTATGTTCAAAGTAAAATGGAAGAAAAAACTTTTTAATTCAAAATATACTGTCATGACAGAAATAGCATCTACTGACAGAACAAATAAAAATGTAATAAAATATCCGAGAAATGAACAATTAAAGTCATCTATTGTTTTTGAAGAAAAAGTTCATCCTTTTGCAGACCCTGAATTTTGGGGTAAATACAATACAATTAAACCGGAGGAATCAATTGAAAATGCAATTAATAAATATGGAGTAAGGTTAAAAATTCAAAATAATTAAAGTGTTAGTGAGTGCTTTGAAATTCTCAAAATCAAGCCGAAGGAATGTATCAAAATACCCGGAAATGTCCGCAGAACTTTCCGGTGTATTTTGTAAAAAGTAAAAAAGTTATATATTTATAAGCAAAATTATTATATGGGCAATGCAAAAGCCATAAAAAATATTGGAATAAAAGAATTTGAACAATTATTCAAAGAATATTACACCGGACTGTGTTTTTTTGCATTAAGATATACGGAAGATAAAGAAGCGGCAGAAGAAATTGTTCAAGATGTTTTTTATACACTTTGGGAAAAAAGGAAAAAGATAACAATTAAAACATCAGTAAAATCATATATACATATAGCTGTCAGAAACAAATGTTTACAAAAAATAAATCATCTGAAAGTGAAACAAAAATATTTAAAAGCTGTTAACGAGCAAGATAAAATTTCAACAATAAGACCGGATGATAACCTTATTTATAACGAAAGTATTGAGATATTTAATGAAGCATTAAGTAAATTGCCTGAAAAATGCAGAACTATTTTTAAAATGAGCCGTTTTGAAGGATTGAAATATAAAGAAATTGCGTTTGAATTATCAATATCTGTTAAAACTGTTGAAGCATACATCACAAAGGCATTGAAACATTTTCGCAGATATTTTTCCGAATATGCTTGAAGTGAAAAGTTTAAAGAGTTCAAAGTTTAAAGAGTTCAAAGTTCAAAGAGTTCAAAGGATAAAGTAAAATCATAATAATCAGCGTAAATTAGTATCTGAAAGTTTAAAGAAACAAAAAAATGTCAAACAAAAAACAAAACATAATAATACATTTTATAGAAGGAAGAACTTCAGAAAATGCAAGAAAATTAATCTCTGAAGAAATTCAAGAATATAAAAAAAATAAGCAAGGAAAAATGAAAAATACACAAAATAATACGGATTTCAACTCTGATAAAGCATGGGATTCATTACACAACCGTATTGAAGACAACGGGCTCTTAAACAAGAGAAAGAAGATCTTTAACATATCACCGGCTGTTAAAATTGCAGCATCTGTTATTTTAATTATCGGCTTGTCTTTCTCCGCTTTTCAAATTTTTATTTCAGATAAATATGTTGAATTTGCTACCCTAAATGAAATTAAAGAACATAAACTTCCGGATGGTACGATTGTTACATTAAACAAAAATTCAAACTTAAAGTATCAGGAATTATTTAATGGAGATATCAGAGAAATTGATTTTAAGGGTGAAGCATTTTTTGAAGTTGCAAGAAACCCTGACAAACCGTTTATTATTAATACAAACGGAGCCGAGGTAAAAGTATTGGGAACGTCTTTTAATCTGAAATCAAACAACAATGAAAATGTTGTGCTGACAGTAACAACCGGAAAAGTTCAATTAGCAAAAAAATCTGACCCGGATCAAAAAGTAATATTACATGCCGGAGATATCGGCACTATCAATAATGATCAAATATTATCAAATACAAATAATGATGTAAATTATTTATCGTGGAAAAACAAAATTCTGTACTTTAAACAAGGTGAAACTCTTAAAAAAGTTATATCAGATTTAAATACAACATATAATGTAAACATAGTGTTTGCAGATGATAAAATCGAAAATGAAATAATTAATGAAAGTGCTTTTAAAAACAAAGAATTATCATTTATATTAGACCTGTTTTGCACTTTGCATAATCTGAAACATAAAACTGTTGGCGAAAAGATTATAATTTCAAGAAAATAATTTGATTTTTTAACTTATGAACAAAGCGGTACTTATTCTGCTGATGGTTATTTACGGATTTAACTTCGGTTATTCCCAAGAATCAATATTGAATAAACCGATTTCGATTAAAGTTACAGATAAAACCGTTAAAGAGATATTAGATCAAATCAGTAAGGAAACAAATTACTACTTCACTTATGATCCGAGTTTGATCTCTGAAAATAAAAAATTAACTTTCGTAAAAAATCAAGTGCCCTTAGTTACTATAATTGATGAACTTTTCATCAATACAATAACAGAATACAAACTGCTTGATGATCATATTATTATTTGCAAAATAAATACAAACACTGAAATATTCAATCAAAAACATAATGAGGAATCTTTAATTTTTAATATTTCAGGAAATATTAAAGATGCAAAAACAAAGAAACCTATACAGTTTGTATCCGTAGGAATTATTAATACAACTCTCGGTATTATTGCAAATGAAAACGGAGAATTTAATTTGAAGATCCCGGTTGAATACTCTGATTCGATCTTGTATATAGCGCACATAGGATACAAGTTTTTTTCAGCCCCGATTAAAAACCTCAAAAACACTAATAATCAAATAGAACTTACAGAGGATTTTATCTCAATACAGGAAGTTATCATTCGCAATAATGACCCATACTTATTAATTCAATCTGCATTAAAAAACAAAAAGAAAAACTACTCACAAAAAACACTTATTTTAGATGCATTCTACAGAGAAGCGGTGCTTAAAGGCGGTTCTTTACTTACATTATCCGAAGCTGTTATTGAAATATTGAAAACACCTTATAAATCAACATTATCAACAGATAAAATAAGAATTGATAAGTCTCGAAAGATCATAAATTCAGAACAAATTGATACAGTGTTATTAAAACTGAAAGATGGTTTATATTCGGGTTTGAGGCTTGATCTCATGAAGAATTCTATTGATTTTATAGATGAAATGAATATGCAACACTATGATTATCAAACCATTGATATGGTGTCTTATAATAATAAAGCTGCACATGTAATAGAGTTTCACCAAAAAGAAAACGTTACAACATCGCTGTATAAAGGCCGCTTATTTATTGAAACAGAATCATATGCTGTTATTGGTGCTGAGTTTGAAATAAATTTTAAAAAAGGGTATAAATCATCTGATTTTGTTGTAAAAAAACACAGAAAATTTATTGTAAAACCTGTTTCGGCAAAGTATATTGTACGATACAGACAATCGGACGATCAATATATTTTAAGCCATGTAAGAGCCGATCTTGAGTTTAGAGTCAGAAAAAAGAGAGATGTTTTTTCGTCAAAGTATAAAACCTTTTTTGAAACAGCAATTTTTAATGCCGGTGCAAATAATATTGGAGCGTTTAATAAAAAGGAAACTTTAAAAAGAAACTTGGTTTTAATTGATAATAATTTTTCCTATGATGCTTCTTTTTGGGAAGATAAAAATTTCATATTACCTGAAAAATCTATAGAAGAAGCATTAAAGCAAATAAAAGTAAAACTTGAATACGGAAAATAGAAAATACGGACTTAAAAACTGGATCACATTGAAAAGTTGTGGGATTTAAAAAACTATAGGTAACCTCTATCTTGCATTATTCACAAAAACCGTTAAAACGGTTATTATCAATATTTTGATTTCAACCCACGACTTAAGTCGTGGGTTAATATAACTGACTAAAACTCAACCGTTTTAACGGTTTATAAATAAATTCATGAATAATGCAGTCCCCCTAAAAATCCGTTTTTTTAGAAAGAATACATTTTTGGAGACTGCGAAATATTAAAATATGTTAATTTTAAAATCAGAAAACCCTTATAATAATAAACATAATATCTCTATGTATAAAGAAGCTCTATAAATCATCAATTACAGGTTCTTTTTTAATTCCTACCAATACACTGCTCCAATTACTTGCTTTCCAAAGACCTTTATCGTTTTTCTTCAAAGTAATAGGCCTTGCAGAATCAGCTCCGGAACAAAACACAAAAATTTTATAAAGCCCTTTTGCCGGATCACCGCTGTATGGGTTGCTTTTATATTTATATTCAAAAGGCGTTTTAACCGAATATCCGTTTTCAGGACTTGAACCTTGTATATAAGAATTAGGAATTTTCTTATTATTTCCCATTTGTCTTTCAATTAATTGCATACTTGACTTTCCTAATGAAAAACCTTTGTAAGTATCACCGGCTTGCAGACTTCCTCTGTCAACGGCTATAACTAAAAATTGATTCCCTAATTCCGGGTTTTCCACATATGTTTTTAAAGCAATTAAAAAAACAGTTGCTCCGCCTTCCGGTGTTGTCGCAATATTGTTTCTAAATTCTATAAATTCATCAACAGTAGAGGGAAGCTTATCAACTTTAACCGTTTGAGCATTAACAACAGCCGCAAGAAATAAAATTGCGAATAAAGAAAATAATCGTTTCATATTCATAATATTAAATTTTAGAGTTTAAACTATAAATTTAAGTATATTTGTATTAATAAAAAAACTTAATAGTTTTTTATGACTAACCATTAATTTAATATAAAATTATCCGGATTATGAAAGAACTATTTATCTCATTTGTTATACTTTTTTTTTCTTTAAACCAAATACAAGCCCAAAACTGGCAACCAATTAATAAGTTTGATAAATACAACTGGCAAATTGATACAGCAGATTTTATTACTAATACGATTTGGGTTGATTCCGTTGAAATTATTGAAGAAGATTCCGTTTTTTATCTGAACCGTATAATGACTGATTGCGATACCTGTTCAAATAATGAGAATAATTACTTTGCTTTAAAAAACCAACCGCAATTTTTGATGCGAAAGATGATAAAATTATCTGACAGTCTTTATATCTTTCAAGATACTTCAGAGTTTATTATTAGACCTTTATTTCATTTAGGCGAACAATGGACTTTTGATCCGGAAAACAATATTCAAGCAGTTGTTTCTTTTGAAGGAGAAGATGAGGTTTTCGGTTCAACAGATTCCGTTAAGAATATAAACTTGTCGAACGGCAAATCCTTTGTTATATCAAAGAACTTCGGGATATTACAATTTCCTTACGATAATGATATAAATTATGACTTAATGGGTATTGAAGGCAGCAGAGAACTTGGAGAGCAAGTTCCTGATTTTTGGGATTTCTTTGATTATGATGTCGGGGATATTTTTCAGAGAGTAGTTTATAGAGGTGAAAATTGTGATTATTATGATCATATTTATAAATATGAAATATTGTCTAAAAATTTATATTCTGATTCCTTAACTTATCAAGTATCAGGATGGGACATGTACTTAGTTACTTTAGGTGGAATGTACACAGATACTTCCGTGTGGATTTATAATACTGAAAAAAAACATATTGATTCAATAAATCATTTTGCAAACAGATACAATCATGAATTTATTAATTTAAGAAATTGCTTTGGAGAAAATTTTCCGTTTGAAAACATGTATAATAAATTAATTTTTAGTAAAGAAGATATCTTTTTTATAAAACACGCAGGAGAAGACGGAAACATTAGTCCTTTTGAAAATTTTACTGTTTCAAACTCACATTCTGATTTGTTAGAAAGAAACGGGTATGGTATTGTTTTTTATGAATTAAAAACAAACGTAGGAGTTCAAAGATATTCTATAGAAAATTTATCTTGGGAAGAAGAATATTTACAAGGTTATATCCACAACGGAGACACCATAGGTTTTGTTTATCCTGATGAATTTTTTGAAAAATATTTAAATATTAATAAACTCACTTATAACACATTTAATATATATCCAAATCCTGCAAAAGATTTTATTTTTATTGATTTCTTAAATTCTGAAATATTAGATGTTCAAATATTAATTTACGATATTACAGGAAAAGAGCTATTATCAAAAAAAGTAAATAATAATGACAATAAAATTGATATATCTTCTTTGAAATCAGGAGTTTACTTTATAAAAATCAAAACTAAAAACCAAATCTATACAAGCAAATTAATTAAAAATTAAACTTTGCGTCTTTGTGTTTTTGCGTGAGACAAATTATATTTTTTCCGCCATTCAATATATCCC
>JAUVIG010000636.1 GCA_030592825.1 Chlorobiota bacterium
GAAGTTATTCAAGGATTTATTCAATTTTAACAAAACCGTGCCACGCTGAGCGTGGCACGGTATATAATAAAGATATAAACAGTACAAACCCTTCCTGCAATTTGCAGCATATAAATGTACATCATACAATATACTCCTTCAACATGCACGGCTTAAATATATACCAGACAAAAGTATGCTGCAACTTGTAGTACAATATTGTAACACATACAACACAGCCCTGCAAATTGAACGAAGATATTGTAACATAAATTAAGAGTACAAAAGATTGAGATGCCAAAACCGGATGCCTCTATTGATAAAATATCAATACTGTTTATCAAAAAAACAGTACACACACTACCCAAATAAAAATATTGTTATTATATTGCAAAAAATTATTTAATAACTTAAAAAATAAAATCATGTTTAATGCACCAAAACTGACAAGATTCGGAAACGATGAACACATTCAATTTAACAAAGACATACTGTATGTATGCGAACAATCAAATCCGGACACACTAAACATAAGATCACAATTTGATGCCCTTAAAGCCGGCACAGAGCAATTAGAAACCGCTTATCTTCAAACACAGGGCAGTGAACTCACAAAAAAAATACAAGCTGAAGACGAAAAAAGAGATAATTTAATTTTAGGTATAGAAAAAATATCCGACGGAAATACTTTTCATTATATTATTGAACATGCCGAAGCAGCTGAACGAATATTAAGCCATATACATAAATACGGCAGCTCCATTGCCCGCATGAACTACCAAGCCGAAACAACAGCTTTAACAGATTTAATTGATTTTGCAAAGAATGACACAAAACTACAAGCTGCTGTTACATTACTCGGACTAACCGAATGGTTTACAAAATTAGAAGAAAGCAATATTGAATTTAACCGTTTATATATGATGCGTGTTGATGAAGAAGCCGGTAAGCCCAAAATAAACCTTAAAGAATTACGTGCAGAATCAATTTCACAATACCGAGAACTGACCAAACACCTCTCGGCACATGCCCTGTTAAGCCCCTCTGAACTATACGAAAGCACCATAAACAAATTTAATGAGTTGATTGATAAATATAATGCTTTGAGGAGGTAAGAGTAAAGGCGGAGGTGAGGAAGAAGATACAGTTGATGAATAAAATAAGAAAGCAAAATTATTTATTGAAAAAAAAACAGTTTGTACAAAACGGATATATCAACCGGAAAGAAATTGAGTTACTGATACACAAATGTTACCTGCAAGCTTAAAAAACACAAAATAGATGAAAATGAGACAAATAAAAGAAGACAATAGACTATTAGCCTCTTTAGCTGTATTTAGAGAATTATATAACGCAGAAAAAGATGTTTATGGAATTATCTCTGTCTTTCTAAATGACTTAATTGGGTTCGAGAAATTATACAGTTTTGATGCCAACGAAATAACAATCAAGCTGAATGATACATTTGAGTTTGACATTCCAAAAGCTGTAGTTGAGACTTCATTAAGTAGATTAAAATTCCTTGAAAAAAATCACGGTAAATATAGCGTTATTGATATTTCAAAAATTAACAATAAAAATGTTCATACAAAACAACAATCCATTCAATCGAATAATGAGACTATAATTGATAATCTTTTTAAGTTCATTGAAATTGAAAAAAAAGTAAAATTGTCTGACCAAGACAAAGAAAGGGTTTCGCATTCCTTTTGTTGCTTTTTACTTGACCTAAATAACGGTGACGAATTCATAGAATATATTACTTCCTTTATACTTAAAAACGAAGCTGACAGCGAATTTAAAAATCAGTTGAATTTAATTAGAGAAGGAGTTATTTTATATAGTGGAATAAAATACAATAACAACCTAAATGACCTTGGAACTTGGCGAACAGAATTAACTATTTTTATCGATACAGAAATACTTTTCCATATAGCAGGTTTTAATGGTGAACTTTATCAAAATTTAGCAAATGATTTTCTATCCTATGTCAAAGAAATCAACCAAAAAGCTCAAAAGAAGTTGATTAAGCTGAAGTATTTTGAAGAAGTTAAGAATGATATCGAGAATTTCTTTAAAAAAGCAAGATACCTTTTTGAAGGAAATGAGAAAACAAATCCAAATGTTA
>JAUVIG010000650.1 GCA_030592825.1 Chlorobiota bacterium
AATGAAACAATAAAAAAGTTAAAACTTTCCGGCAAAAACAAAAAATATGACTGTATTCTTGGTGTCAGCGGAGGGGTAGACAGCACTTATCTGGCATATTTATTAAAAAAGTACGAACTAAGGACTTTGCTTGTCCATTTTGACAATGGTTGGAACTCAGAGCTTGCAGTCAAAAATATTGAAAATGTTGTAATCTATACCGGTTTTGATTTGGAAACATATGTAATGGATTGGATTGAATTTAAAGATATACAACGTGCATATTTTAAAGCATCTGTTCTAGACCTTGAAGTCCCCACTGATTTGATGATATTTGGAGCAATGTATAAAATTGCAAATAAATATAACATCAAATACATTATTACCGGCAATAATACAGTAACAGAAGATTTGCTGCCTAAAGCGTTTTACTACACAAAATTTGATTTAGTAAATCTATTAAATATACATAAAAAATTTGGCTGTGTGTCTATTAAAAAATTACCGAAACTTGGTATTTATCAGTGGATATACTATATGTCTATCAAAGGCATGAAAGGAATAAAATTGTTAAATTATATCACATATAATAAAGCAAGCGTAAAAACATTTATTGCTGAAAAGCTTAATTGGACTGATTATGGAGGAAAACATTATGAGTCTGTATTTACACGATTTTATCAAGGCTATATCTTACCTAATAAATTTGGTATAGACAAAAGAAAGGCGCACTTGTCAAATTTAATTGCCTCCGGGCAGCTTACTCGTGAAGAAGCCCTCACAGAATTAGAAAAACCGCCTATGCCTGATGATTTAGCCAAAGAAGACAAAACATATGTTGCTAAAAAATTAGGTTTCACCAAAAAAGAATTTGATGATGTTTTAAATTTAGAAAATGTTCCACATGAATTATATGGAACAGAAGAAAAAATAAAAAACAGAATTTTTAAATTATTGAAAATACTAAACCCTATTACCTCACTTGTAAAAAAAATAATCCGTTAGAACAATGATACTGACAATAATCGGTGCCAGACCTCAGTTTGTCAAAGCTGCAGTTGTATCTAATGCCCTGCAAGCAATAGGCATCAATGAAGAAATTATTCATACCGGGCAGCATTATGATAAAAAAATGAGCCAAATATTCTGGTGTGAGTTAAAAATTCCTAAACCAAAAGTAAATTTAAATATCGGTTCAGGAAATCATGGGGAACAAACAGCTGAAATGATATTAGAACTTGAACGTTTCATCCTTAATTTTAATAAAAAGATTCATGCTGTTTTGCTATATGGAGATACTAATTCTACCCTTGCCGGTGCTATTGTTGCCCCAAAACTTCATATTCCGGTAATTCATGTTGAAGCAGGACTGCGAAGTTTTAATAATAAAATGCCGGAAGAAATTAACAGAATAATCACAGACAGAGTTTCAGACTTATTGTTTTGCTCATCAGAAAAATCCATATTACAACTAAAAAAATAAGGTATTTCCGAAAACGTATTTAATGTCGGAGATGTTATGTATGATGCTTTTCTTAATTTTAGAAAAATAGCTGAAGTTAAAATTAAATTATCAGATTTAATTCCTTTTAAAACGGGAAAGTATAATCTTCTAACCCTTCATCGTCCGTCAAATACTGATAATCTTGATGTTTTGCAACAAATAATTTCTTCTTTTGAAAGGATTAATATACCAATTATATGGCCGGTTCACCCACGGGTTTTGAAAAAATTGCATTCCGTTAAAATTCCGTCAAACATA